>NZ_JBHWZS010000268.1:0-11770 GCF_042728155.1 Streptomyces sp. NPDC060209 | reverse complement strand
CCGAGGCCGCTTCCGCCGCCGTCACGCCGCCGCCGTCGAGGGTCGTCATCACCGGCGCGTCCCTCACCGTCCCCCGCGCCGCCGAGCAGGTCACCCTGCGCCCGGAACCGGTCGGGACTCCCGGCGGCCCCGGCTAGGAACCGTCAGAGGGGCGGGGCCCGGGGCCGCCTTCCGGTCCGGAGCCGTCCAGGTCGTCGATCGCCCTGGTCAGCCAGCCCGTCCAGAACGTCTCCAGGTCGATGCCCCCGCGCAGCACCAGATGGCGCAGCCGGTCCTCGTCCGCGGTCCGCTCCGGCGGGAAGTCCCGCTTCTCGATCTCCAGGTACTCCGCCAGCTGCTCCTGGTGCAGCACCAGGTGCCTGCGCAGCTCCCCGGCCAGTCCCGGGGCGCCGACCACGGCGGCCGCCCGCATCCTCAGCAGCAGCGGATCGCGGACGGGGCGCGGATCCTCGGCGAGCGACACCCAGGCCATCAGCGCCTCGCGGCCCGCGGGCAGCACCTCGTACTCCTTCTTCTGCCCGCGCGCCGGCTGCGCCGCGGGCAGGACCCGGATGTGACCGGCCTGTTCCAGCTTCCCCAGCTCGCGGTAGATCTGCTGATGAGTGGACGGCCAGAAGTAGCCGATCGACCGGTCGAACCTGCGCGTCAGCTCGAGACCGGACGACGGCTTCTCGAGCAGGGCGGTGAGGATCGCGTGCGGGAGTGACATGGACTGCATCCTAGAGACGGCAGGACCGGGCGCTCACAGCTCCGCGGCGAGCTCCGTGCCCTGGCGGATCGCGCGCTTGGCGTCCAGTTCGGCGGCCACATCGGCACCACCGATCAGATGCACCGGACGGCCTGCCGCGCGCAGCTCCTCGTACAGCTCGCGGCGCGGTTCCTGGCCCGCGCACAGCACCACGGTGTCGACCGGCAACAGGCGCTGCTCGCCGTCCACGGTGAGGTGCAGGCCCTCGTCGTCGATCAGGTCGTAGGACGCGCCGGCGATCATCGTCACGCCGCGGTGGCGCAGTTCGGTGCGGTGGATCCACCCGGTGGTCTTGCCCAGCCCCGCCCCGACCTTGGTGGCCTTGCGCTGGATCAGATGCACGGTGCGTCCCGGCTTCGGACGCTCCGGTGCCCGCAGCCCGCCCCGGTTCGCGTAGTCGGTGTCCACACCCCACTGCCGGAAGAAGACCTTCGGGTCCAGACTCGCGGCATCGCCCCCGTCGGTCAGGAACTCCGCGACGTCGAAGCCGATCCCGCCGGCCCCGACGACCGCCACCCGGTCACCGACCTCCGCGCCGCCCCGCAGGACGTCCAGATAGCTGACCACGCTGGGATGCCCCACCCCGGGGATCGCGGGGGTGCGGGGCTCGACGCCGGTGGCCAGGACGACCTCGTCGAAGCCGTCGAGCACGGCGGAGGTGGCCCGGGTGCCGAGCCGGAGCTCGACCCCCTCCTCGGCGAGCCGGGTACGGAAGTAGCGCAGCGTCTCGTTGAACTCCTCCTTGCCGGGGACCCGGCGCGCGACGTTCAGCTGGCCGCCGATCTCGTCGGCCGCGTCGAAAAGCGTCACCGCGTGTCCGCGCTCGGAGGCCGTGACCGCGCACGCCAGTCCTGCGGGTCCGGCGCCGACCACGGCGACGCGCTTGCGGACGCGGGTCGGCGAGAGCACCAGTTCGGTCTCGTGGCAGGCCCGCGGGTTCACCAGGCAGGAGGTGATCTGCAGGCTGAAGATGTGGTCCAGGCAGGCCTGGTTGCAGCCGATGCAGGTGTTGATCGCGTCGGCCCGGCCCTCGGCCGCCTTGGCGACGAAGTCGGGGTCGGCCAGGAAGGGCCTCGCCATCGACACCATGTCCGCGCGGCCCGAGGCGAGGACCTCCTCGGCCAGTTCGGGGGTGTTGATGCGGTTGCTGGTCACCAGCGGTACGGAGACCGCGCCCCGAACCTTCTCCGTCACCCAGGTGAAGGCGCCGCGCGGTACCGAGGTCGCGATCGTCGGGATGCGCGCCTCGTGCCAGCCGATACCGGTGTTGATGATGGTCGTGCCGACCGCCTCCACCTCGCGGGCCAGGTGGACGACCTCCTCCAGGGTGGAGCCGCCGGGCACCAGGTCGAGCATGGACAGCCGGTAGATCAGGATGAAGTCGGGGCCGACCCGCTCGCGGACGCGGCGCACGATCTCGACGGGGAAGCGGATGCGGTTCTCGTACGAGCCGCCCCAGCGGTCCTCGCGGTGGTTCGTCGCGGCGACGATGAACTCGTTGATCAGATAACCCTCCGAGCCCATGATCTCGACACCGTCGTAGCCCGCGCGCCGCGCGAGTTCCGCGGCACGGACGAAGTCCTCGATGGTCGCCTCGACCTCGTCGTCGTCAAGCGCATGCGGCGTGAACCCGCTGATCGGGGCCTTGAGCGCGCTCGGCGCCACCAGGTCCGGATGATGGGCGTAGCGCCCGAAGTGCAGGATCTGCATCGCGATCCGGCCGCCCGCCGCGTGCACCGCCGCCGTGACCTCGGCGTGCTGCTCCGCCTCCGCCTCCGTGGTCATCTTGGCGCCGCCGGGGAAGGAGCACGCCCGCTCGCTGGGCGCGATCCCCCCGGTGACCATGAGGCCCACCCCGCCGCGTGCACGCGCCGCGTAGAACGCGGCCATCCGCTCGAAACCGCGCTCGACCTCTTCGAGACCGATGTGCATCGACCCCATCAGCACCCGGTTCGGGAGCGTGGTGAATCCGAGGTCGAGCGGGCTCAGCAGGGTGGGGTAGGGGCTCATCCGGGTCTCCTCGCAGGTGTCGTCGAGCCAGTTGTAGACCACTCGTCGACTGTTATGCAACAAGTTGCACAATGATGTACGTCGCAGTCCCCGCAAGGCCGGCCCACGAATGGCCCAACACCACCGGGCCCTGCCCCCCGGCCCGGACGAGAGTGGATCCGTACGGCTCCTTGCCGCTGCCCCTCCTTGTCGACAGGAGACACCCCATGACCTGCATCAACCGACGTGACCTCGGACTTCTCGTACTCAGGGTGGGTACGGGAGCCGTCCTGGCGGCCCACGGAAGCCAGAAGCTGGGCGGGTGGTTCGGTGGCGGGGGGATCGAGGGAACCACCGCGGCGATGGAGGCCATGGGCTTCCACCCGCCGAAGCACAGCGCCCTGGCGGCCGGAATCGGCGAGGCGGGCGGCGGGATCCTGCTGGCTCTCGGCCTCGCCACCCCCGCGGCCGGCGCCGCCGCGGCCGGCACGATGGCGGGTGCCGTCGCCGTGCACGCGCCCGCCGGCTTCTTCGCGATGGGCGGCGGCTACGAATACCCGGCGTTCCTCGGCTTCACCGCCGCCGCGATCGGGGTGACGGGCGCCGGTCGCTACTCCCTCGACCACGCCACCGGGCACGTCCTCGACCGGCCGTGGGTCGTCGCCCTCGCATTCGCGGGCAGCGCCCTGGCAGCGGCGGCCGTCGTCGGCCGACGGGCCAAGGGGCAGGCGGCCGCGCAGAACGAGCCGGGGGACGAGGGCGCGTAGCTCTCCCGCATTGATCGCCGTTTCAGGGGCATCCGGCAGTGCATGAATGCGAACGCGCTGTCGATGAACGCACGTGGCCAGGCCAGAAGAGCCGCGCGCAGCAAAGCCATGGACGTGGGGGCCCGCGCCGGGTTCGTGGCACGAGGAGTGATCTACCTGCTGGTGGGTCTGCTGGCCCTGCGCATCGCCTTCTCCGACGGAGGCGGGCAGCAGGCCGACCGAGGCGGCGCCATCGCTGAGATAGCCGAGAAGCCCTTCGGAAGCATCCTGCTGTGGGCGCTCGGTGTGGCGCTGGCCGGCATGGCCCTGTGGCGCCTGTCCGAGGCGTTCTTCGGCCAGGTGGGCCCCGACGGCAACAAGGCGGGCAAGCGGGCCATGGCAGCGGGACGCTTCGTGTTCTACGCCTTCGTGTCGTACTCCGTGCTGTCCTACGCCGCCGGTGACCAGGGCAGCGGCAGTGGATCGAGCGACAAGCAGACCGACGACGTCACGGCGCGTGCCCTGCAGTGGACCGGCGGCCAGTGGATCGTGGGGGTCGCGGGCGCCGCGGTGATCGGTGCGGGTCTCTGGATGGCGTACCGGGCGATCGCACGCAAGTACCACAAGCACCTGAAGACGGGTGAGATGACGAAGAGGACCCGTCAGGCCGTCGATGTCGTGGGCGTCTTCGGCGGTACCGTCCGTGGCGCGGTGTTCGCCACGGCGGGTGGATTCGCGGTGGCGGCCGCCGTCCAGCACGAACCGGGCCGCGCCAAGGGCATGGACGACACCCTGCGCTCCTTCACCGAGACGCCCGCCGGCCCCTGGCTGCTCGTGCTCGTCGCACTCGGCCTGGCCGCCTTCGGCCTCTTCTCCTGGGCGGGCGCCCGTTATCGCAAGGTCTGACGGGAAGGCGGCTCCGCCCCGTCAGTCGAGGCCTCTCGCCTCCCTGAACCTGGCCAGCCCGTCCGACAGCCGGACCACCGGCTCCGGGTAGTCGTAGCGGCCGCGCTCCCGCTCCGGCAGTTTCCACGGCTCATGCACGGCGGACCCGGAGATCCCCGCGAGCTCGGGCACCCAGCGGCGTACGTACGCGCCGTCCGGGTCGTACCGCTTGGCCTGCGTCACCGGATTGAGCACCCGGTTGGGCCGGCTGTCCGTGCCCGTCCCGGCCACCCACTGCCAGTTGAGCTGGTTGTTGGCGATGTCCCCGTCGACGAGCAGCTCCAGGAAATGACGCGCTCCCGTCCGCCAGTCCACGTACAGAGTCTTGGCCAGGAAGCTCGCGGTCAGCAGCCGCCCCCGGTTGTGCATCCAGCCCTCGTGGAGCAGTTGGCGCATGGCGGCGTCGACCACCGGATAGCCGGTGCGGCCCTCCTTCCAGGCGGCCGTCTCGTCCTCCGCCGCCCGCCCGGTGCGCCAACGGTCCTGCCGCGGACGGTAGTCGGAGCGGGAGGCCGCCGGACGGGCGGCCAGGACCTGGTGGTGGAAGTCCCGCCAGCACACCTGTCGTACGAAGGCATCCGCCCCCGGTCCGCCCGCGGCGCGGGCACGGTGGACCAGCTCGGTGGGGGAGAGAGTGCCGAAGTGCAGGTGCGGCGAGAGCCGCGAGGTCGCGTCGCCCGCCATGTCGTCGTGGCGCTCCTCGTAGGACGCGAGCCCGTTACGCCGCCACGCGGTGAACAGTCTCCGGCCTTCGGCCTCCCCGCCCTCGGCCAGGCCGGGGGACAGACCGCGGATGCCGGCCCGCGACGGCAGCGCGGCGGAGGCCGGGCCCTCCGGTACGCGCACGGTGCGAGGCGCCCGGAACGGGGAGCGGAGCCCTTCCCCGGACCAGCGCCGGAAGTAGGGGGTGAAGACGGCGAAGTGGTCCCGGCCCGCTCCGGAGGGGACCACCGCGCCGGGCGCGACCGCGGTGACCACCGCGTCGTGCACGCTCAGCCGGCAGCCCGCGGACGTCAGGGCCTCGCGCAGCCGTTCCTCCCGGCGCTGCGCGTAGTCGCTGACGCCCGCCGCCATGTGGACCACGCCCGCCCCCGTCTCGGTGACGATCGTGCCGACCTCGTCGGCCACGTCGCCCTCACGGACGATCAGACGCCCACCGCGCTCGCGGAGTCCTGAATCCAGGTCCCGGAGGCAGTCGGCCAGGAAGGCGCGCCGGTTCGGAGCGGCGAACCCGGCGGCCTCCACACCGTCGTCCAGAACGAAGAGCGGGACCACCTCGTCGGCCGAGGCGAGCGCCGCGTGCAGCGGTGGATGGTCGTGCAGCCGCAGGTCCGAGGTGAACAGAACGATCGCCACGGTCATCCCTGACCACCTGCCGTCCCCCGGCCCGCCGCCAGCGCGATGTTGCGCGCCATCCCGCCGAAGACCACAGCGTGGAACGGCGACACACTCCACCAGTACGCATGACCGAGCAGCCCGGACGGATGGAAGACGGCCCGCTGCCGGTAGTGCGACCGGCCGTCCTCACTCTTCTCCGCGTACATCTCCAGCCAGGCCAGGCCGGGCAGCCGCATCTCCGCGCGGAGACGGAGCAGCCGGCCGGGCTCGATCTCCTCGACCCGCCAGAAGTCCAGCGAGTCCCCGACCCTCAGCCGCTGGGCGTCCCGCCTGCCCCGGCGCAGGCCCACCCCGCCGACAAGCCGGTCCAGCCAGCCCCTTACCGCCCAGGCCACAGGGAACGAGTACCAGCCGTTGTCACCGCCGATCCCCTCTACGACCCGCCACAGGGCTTCGGGCGAGGCGTCCACATCCAGCTCGCGCACATCGGTGTACAGGCTCCCTCCCGCCCAGTCCGGATCGGTGGGCAGCGGATCGCTGGGGATGCCCGGGGTGGACGCGGAGGACCACCGTGTCGTCACCCTCGCCTCACGCACCCTCTGCAACGCGAGTGAGAGAGCGGTGGCGAAGGAGAAGGGCTGCCCGGGGCCGTCGGGGACATGGTCGGCGATGTCGTGTTCGTGGCACACGACTTCGTAACGCAGGGACTCCGCGAGCGGGCGGGCGATCGACGCGGGAACGGGTGTGACCAGCCCGACCCAGTGACTGGACAGACCCGGCGACAGCATCGGCACCGGCAGGATGAGCCGGTGGGGCAGCCTGGCGACCTGCGCGTACTTCTGCATCATGTCGCGGTAGGTCATGACGTCGGGTCCGCCGATGTCGAAGGCGCGGTTCACGTCGGCGGGCATGTGCGCGCTGCCCACGAGATAGCGCAGAACGTCCCGCACGGCGATCGGCTGGATCCGTGTCGACACCCAGCTGGGGGTGACCATGACCGGCAGCCGCTCGGTGAGGTAGCGCAGCATCTCGAAGGACGCCGAACCCGAACCGATGATGACCGCGGCGCGGAGCGCGGTCGTCGGTACACCCGAATCGAGCAGGATGTGTCCGACCTCTGCGCGCGAGCGCAGATGCGGGGACAGCTCCCGTTCGGGGACGTCGGCGGGGGTGAGCCCACCCAGGTAGACGATGCGCCGGACACCTGACGCCTTCGCCTGCTCGCCGAAGATCCGTGCCGCCTCGCGGTCCGTCCTCTCGAAGCCGGACCCGGCGGCCAGCGCGTGGACCAGGTAGTAGGCGACATCGATGTCGCGCATCGCCGCGCCCACGGACCCAGCGTCGGTCACGTCCCCCTCGGCCACCTCCGCCTCGCCCGCCCACGGGTAGTCCCGCAGCTTCTCCGGGGTCCGCGCCAGGCAGCGCACCTGGTGACCGGCCTCCAGGAGCTCGGGTACGAGGCGGCCCCCGATGTATCCCGTCGCGCCCGTCACCAGACACCGCAGTCCGCCGCTGTCGTCCTTGCTCTGCATGGCCCCTCGCTCCGGCTGGCGGCTGGAATCTCCTCCGCCCACGGTGCCCCCATGCGGGTGATTCCGCTTGCCGAAGGGGCCCGACACGCCGAAGCCCACCCCACCGGGTGGCGGGGCGGGCAAGGGCGGGACTCAGCGAGGACCGGGACTCAGTGGGGACCGGGCTTCTCGGTGGCGGTGCCCCTGATGACGCGCGGGTCGTCCGCTCCGCCCGCATACGGTTCCGTGGGGACGGTGGGGGGCACGCCGTCGGACTTCAGGGCCCGCGCCTCGCTCTTCAGGATCCGGGCCGACTTGCCCAGGGAGCGGGCGAGTTCGGGGAGCTTCCTGGCACCGAATATCAGGATGGCGATGATGAGGAAGATCGCGATCTCGCTGATTCCGAACATGACGGCTGTCTTCTCCCTGGTGGGTGTGAGGCGCTCTCCCGGTGCCCGGAGGCTTTCCGGTGCCGCAGCGGAGCGCCAAATCTACAGCACTGTAGAAGACGGTGGCAGGGCGTCTTCCGGCCCGGCCTCAGCCCTCGTCGCTCCCCTCGTCCTCCTCGTCGCCCTCGAAGAAGTCGCCCACCTCGTCGATGACTTCGGCGGCGACCATTCCGCCGACGACGCCCACGGCGACACCCGCCGCCCCGGCGGCGAGCACGGTGCCCATCCCCGGGCCGGAGTGATGCTGCGGATGCCCGCCGTCGTGTCCGTATGTCTCAGTGGCCCCGTGCGACGCGCCTGCCTCGGCCAGCGAACGGATCCGGCCGTCCACCTCGCTGACCCAGTCGTGGCCCTGGACCTCGTGATGGCCGATGGTGAAACGGCTGAGGGTGTCGCCGCCCGCGGAGAAGTGGCCTCCCCGCTTGTCCGCCTCCAGCACGACCTCCAGGCCTGCGGGGCCGGCCAGGAACGTCACCTCGATCTCGTTGATCCGGTCCGCGTACCGCGGGGCGGGCGAGAGCTCGATCTCCTGGTAGAAGGGCAGCTGCTGACCGCTGCCGCCGATGTGTCCGAGCTCCAGATCGGCGGACCTGAAGCCGAACCCGAGCTGTCCGAGCGCCTCGAGCACGGCCTCCTGGGCGGGCAGGGGTCCCACCGTGAGGCGGTCGAGGTCACCCTTGTCCCTGGCGCCGGCCACCGAGAGCTCTGTGCGCACCCCTAGGACGATGCCGAGGTCCTGGCCGTAGAGCTCGGTGACCGGGGTCTCCCACGGCAGCGTCACGTCGAACGGGACGCCGCGCTCCTCGCCCTCCGCCAGCACGAAGCCGCCGCCGACGGTGAAACGCTCGAAGACCACGGCCCCTTCGGCCTCGCCGTCCTCGTGCTCCGCCTCCACGCGTGCGACCAGCTCCAGCGTGATGTGCTCGATGGTGGAATCGGCGTTGCCGCCCTTCAGCCGGACCTCGCCGCTCAGCCGGCCGCCCGGAACGACTGCGCCGGGCGGCAGCACCGTGTCCACGGTGGGGCCGCCCACGCCGAGTGAGCCGAGCAGCTTCTTGAACACCATCGTGGCGTTCACTCCTTCTTCCGTACGCGGAGAACGCGTTCAGCCGCGTTTCTACACAACTGTAGAAGTATAGAGGCGAGATGAGCTGCGGAATCGGGCTCCGTGCGGGACTTCGTGCGGGACTTCGTGCGGGTCTCCGTGCGGGTCGGGGGAGGAGGTCCGGGGGCTGTCGTACCGCGGATCTATCATGGGGCGGTGAACAGTGCAGACGACCCCCGCGACGGATCGGGCGATGCGGCCGGGGTGTCGGAGCTCCAGGCTCTCGCCGTGGAGCTGCGCCGGATGAACGGCGAGATCAACCGGCTGGTTCACGCTTTCGCGCACGCGCAGGGTCTGCACGCGACGGATGTGCAGGCGCTCGGCGCGATCCTGGACGCGGATGTGCCGCTGACCCCCGGGCGGCTGCGTGATCACCTCGGCCTGACGTCCGGCGCGGTCACCGCGTGCCTGGACCGGCTGGAGCGTGCGGGGCACATCAGGCGCGCGAGGGAGAGCTCCGACCGCCGTGTCGTGCATCTGTACTACGAGTCCGGGGCCAAGGCGGCCGCGCGCTCGTTCTTCATGCCCCTCGCGGAGGCGGCGGCCGGCGCGCGCGCCGCGTCCGAGCCTCAGGAGCTCGAGGCCGCACTCCGTTTCCTCGCCCGGATGAACGGCGAACTCGCCGGCGTGCAGGTTCCTCGGCGCTGAACCGCCATCCCGGTGCAGAGGTGCACTGTGAGGCATGTAATCTCAATCATTGAGATACATCATGATTGAGAGATCGCGGCCGACCCAGGAGTGCCATGTCCACCGCATCGAAGCCGGCCCGCCGGCTACGGCTATTTCTTGTCCCCGTATTCCTCGTCCTCGCCTGGCTCGTCGTCGGCGGTGCCTTCGGCTCCTACGCGGGGAAGCTCGGGGAAGTGGCCACCAACGACCAGGCCTCGTTCCTGCCCCGGAGCGCCGAGTCCACGCGGGTCGTCGAAGCCCGGAAGGCGTTCAGCCGGCAGGAGACCGTGCCCGCCATCGTGGTCTGGACGTCGGACAAGGAAGGCCAGGAACTCGGTCCGGAGCAGCAGAAGGCGGCGACGGCGGCCCTCGCCTCCCTCGAAGGCGGCCCGGGAGTCACCGGCGAGGTGAGCCCCGCGCTGCTGTCCGACGACCGCAAGGCGTTGGAAGGCGTCGTCCAGCTGAGGCCGGATCTGGGGGACGGACTTCCTGACGCCCTCGCACATGTCCGGAGCGCCGCGGAAGGGGTCCCGGGAACGGCGGTCGGGCTGGCGGGCCCAGCGGCCTCCCAGGCCGATCTGTCGGACGCCTTCGCCGGTATCGACGGACTGCTGCTCGGTGTCGCACTGGTGACCGTGCTCGTCATCCTGCTCCTGGTCTACCGGAGTGTCCTGCTGCCTCTGATCATCATCATCGGCGCTGTCTTCGCGCTCGGCGTCTCCTGCGCGATCGTCTATGTACTGGCGGACCACGACATCGTCCGCGTCGACGGCCAGGTCCAGGGCATCCTGTCGATCCTGGTGATCGGAGCCGCCACCGACTACGCGCTGCTGCTCACCGCGCGGTTCCGCGAGGAGCTCGGGCGGCAGTCCGACCGGTGGACCGCGATGCGTGCCGCACTCCGTGAGTCCGCCGGGCCGATCACGGCAAGCGCCGCGACCGTGGCCCTGGGGCTGCTCGCCCTCCTGCTGAGCGACCTGACCAACAACCGCGCGCTCGGACCCGTGGGTGCCATCGGCATCGTGTGCTCCGTCCTGAGTGCTCTCACCTTCCTGCCCGCCGTCCTGGTCCTGCTCGGCAGGGCCGCGTACTGGCCGTCCGGCCCGAAGAAGGGCAGGACCGAGCCCGAGTCCGGTTCGACGGGAATCTGGTCGCGGGTCGCGGGGCTGGTCGACCGCTCCCCGCGCAAGGTGTGGGCCGTCACGCTGATCGGCCTCCTGGCCTGTGCCGCCTTCATGCCGACGCTGAACTCCAAGGGAGTGCCCCTCGAGGAGATCTTCGTCAACGAGGCGCCGTCCGTCTCCGCGCAGGAGACCCTGGGCCGCCACTTCCCCGGCGGATCGGGCAACCCCGCCGTCGTGATCGCCGGCGCGGGCCGCTCGAAGCAGGTTGTCGCCGCCGCCGAGGAGGTCCCCGGCGTCGCGAGCGTCTCCGTGATGACGGCTTCCGGACGCCCGGGCGGCGGGGAACCGTTCGTGGTGGACGGCCGGGTCCGCATCGACGCGACGCTGACGGCCGCGGCGGACAGCGACGCCGCCAAGGAGACGGTCAGCCGGCTGCGTGACGCGGTCCACGCGGTGCCCGGAGCGGAGGCGCTCGTCGGTGGCTACACCGCGCAGCAGTACGACACCCAGAAGACCGCCGAACACGACCGCAACATCATCGTGCCGGTGGTGCTGGTCATCATCCTCGTCATCCTGATCGGCCTGCTCCGCTCGCTGCTGATGCCGCTCCTCCTCGTGGCCACGGTCGCGCTCAACTTCCTCGCCACCCTCGGCATCTCGTCGCTGGTCTTCGAGCACGTCTTCGGCTTCAGCGGCACCGACTCCTCCGTACCGCTGTACGGATTCGTCTTCCTGGTCGCCCTGGGCGTCGACTACAACATCTTCCTGATGTCCCGGGTCCGCGAGGAGTCCCTGATCCACGGCACCCGGCAGGGCGTACTGCGCGGCCTGACCACCACGGGCGGGGTCATCACCTCGGCGGGCGTCGTCCTGGCGGCCACCTTCGCGGCCCTGGGAGTCATCCCGCTCGCCTTCCTGG
This sequence comes from Streptomyces sp. NPDC060209, assembly GCF_042728155.1. Classification (NCBI taxonomy): domain Bacteria; kingdom Bacillati; phylum Actinomycetota; class Actinomycetes; order Kitasatosporales; family Streptomycetaceae; genus Streptomyces; species Streptomyces sp. NPDC060209. The sequence continues at coordinate 227 of NZ_JBHWZS010000268.1, read as the reverse complement.
TCCAGATCGCGTTCATCGTCGCGTTCGGCGTCCTGCTGGACACCCTCGTCGTGCGCTCGCTCCTGGTGCCCGCCCTCGTCAGGGACATCGGACCCACCGCTTGGTGGCCGGGCGTGCTGAGCCGGGGCCGGAAGGATGCGCCGGAAGGGGTGGAATCCCTGTCGTAGCGGGAGCGCCGGTGCCACCGGCGACGAGAGACGTGCGGGTGGCACCGCAAAGGGCCGGGG
>NZ_JBHWZS010000267.1:0-11793 GCF_042728155.1 Streptomyces sp. NPDC060209 | reverse complement strand
ACCATCGTGGTCGCGCCCTCCCGTCGTACGTACGGTCAGCCGAGCGGGGTGTCCAGGACCGCCTTGCGGTGGCTGAACGTCTCCAAGGAGTACCGGCCGTGGTAGTTGCCCATGCCGCTCTCGCCGACCCCGCCGAACGGCAGGTCCGAGACGGTCAGATGGGCGAGGGGCAGGCCCATGCCCACGCCGCCCGACGAGGTCTCGGACAGCAGCCGCTCCCGTACCGAGGGGTCGTGGGTGAACGCGTACAGGGCAAGCGGCTTGTCACGGTCGTTGATGAAGCCGATGGCCCCGTCGAGCCCGTCCACGGTGATGATCGGCAGGACCGGGCCGAAGATCTCCTCGCCCATCACGGGGGAGTCCGGGGCGACATCGGCCAGCACGGTCGGAGCGATGTACTTCGTCTCCCGGTCGTGGGCTCCGCCCGTCACCGCGCGGCCGGAGTCCAGGAGACCCACCAGCCGGTCGAAGTGGCGCTCGTTCACGATCCGGCCGTACTCCGGGCTGGTGGAGGCGTCCTTCCCGAACAGTCCCTCGACCGCCTCCGCGAGGGCGTCCGCCAGGGCCGGTGCGGTCTCCGGGTCGGTCAGGACGTAGTCGGGGGCGACGCACGTCTGGCCGGCGTTGAGGAACTTCCCGGAGGCCAGCCGCGCCGCCACCGTCTTCAGGTCCGTGTCGCGGTCCACGAACGCGGGCGACTTGCCGCCCAGTTCGAGCGTCACCGGTGTGAGGTGCTTCGCCGCGGCGGCCATCACGATCCGGCCGACCGTGCCGTTGCCGGTGTAGAAGATGTGGTCGAAGCGCTCGGCGAGCAGCGCGGTGGTCTCCGGGACCGCGCCCTCCACGACGGCGACGGCGTCCGTGTCCAGATACCGCGGCAGCAGCCGGGCCACGGCGGCGGAGGTCGCGGGCGCCAGCTCGCTGGGCTTGGCGACGACCGCGTTGCCCGCGGCCAGAGCGCCCACGACGGGAGCGAGCAGCAGCTGCACCGGGTAGTTCCACGGAGCGATGACGAGGACGACCCCGAGCGGGTCCTGCACGGTGCTCGCGGTGGCCCCCGCGAGCACCGCCGGTACGGGGGCGGGCTCGGGCTCCAGCCACGCCTCCAGTCGCTCCAGGGTGTGGTCGATCTCCCTGACCGTGAAGTCGATCTCGGTCCGGTAGGCCTCCTTGCGGCTCTTGCCGAGGTCGGCACGGAGCGCCTCGGCCAGTTCGTCGCCGCGCTCGGTGAGCAGGGCACGCAGCCGCGTCAGCTGGGCGGTGCGCCAGGCGAGGTCCCTGGTGCGACCGGTGCGGAAGGTTTTGCGGAGCCGGGCGACGACGTCGGCCGGGGCTTCCCGCACGGTCCCCGCGGCGCTCACAGGGCCGCCACGATCTCGCGGGCCAGCTGCTCGGAGGAGGCGGGGTTCTGGCCGGTGTGCAGGTTGCGGTCGTGCACGGTGTGCACCGCCCACGGCTCGGCTGCGGCGTAGTCGGCGCCGAGCTCGACGAGGCGGTTCTCCAGCAGCCAGGGCGCCTTGGTGGCGAAGCCCGCCTGGGTCTCCTCGGCGTTGCTGAAGCCGGTCATGCGGTACCCGGCGAACGGCCAGCTGCCGTCCTCGCGGCGGGCGGGCAGCAGGGCGGCGGGTGCGTGGCACAGGACGGCGACCTGGGTGCCGGAGTCCAGGGCCGCGGTGAGGAGCTGCCCGGACACCGCGCTGACGGCCAGGTCCTCCATGGGGCCGTGGCCGCCGGGGTAGAAGACGATGTCGTAGGACGTGGGCACGATGTCCTCGAGCCGGGCGGGGATGCGCAGCGTCTCGTCGATCGAGGCGAGGTACGAGGCCACGGCGTCGGCCTGTTCCTGGCCTCCGTTGGCCTCGGCGGCGAGGCTGGCGGTGTCCACCGTGGGTGCGACGCCGCCGGGGGTGGCGACGGTGATGTCGAAGCCCGCCTGGGTGAAGACGCGGTGCGGGGCGGCGAGTTCCTCGGCCCAGAAGCCGGTGGGGTGGGTGGTGCCGTCGTTGAGGGTCCAGTGGTCGGCACCGGTGAGGACGAAGAGTACGGAAGGCATGGGGGGTGCTCCCTACGAGACGCGAGACGTAAGACGCGTGGAACGTGAAGCTTGATATGCTCAAGCAATACCGTTCATGTAACGGGTCAAAGTTGAGCATGTCAAATGAATGCGGGTGCGTGGCGGACAGAGTCCGGGCCTCCGGACCACGCGTACCGACCGAAGGATGACCGACCATGACGACGGAACCGGCACCCCGCGCCGTCCCTACTCCGGACGAACTGCTGGAACCCCTCGCAGTCGTCGTCCGCGGCCACCACGACGACCTCACCGCCGTAGCCGGCCGTCACGGCCTCAGCACCTCACAGGCCCGGGCGCTGATCGCCCTCAACGACCCCATGCCCATGAGCGCGCTGGCCAGTCATCTGGTGTGCGACGCCTCCAACGCCACCGGCCTCATCGGCCGCATGGAGGCCCGCGGCCTGGTGACCCGCACCCCGGCACCCGGCGACCGCCGCTCCAAGGTGGCCTCCCGCACAGCGGAAGGAACCGAGCTGGCGCACCGCATCCGCGCCGAGATGCGCGTGGTGCACGGCGCCCTGGAGGCACTCACCCCCGAGGAGCGCACGGCCCTGCTGCCCCTGCTCGACCGGCTGGGGCGACTGCTGTCCTCATGAGGTCCTGCTCATGAGGAGGGCTTCATGAGGTCGCCGGCGGAGCCTGGTCCTCGGGGCCGGCGCCGCTCTCCCGGCGCTTGATCTCCTCCTCGCGGCGGCGCAGGTCCGCCTCCCAGTCCTTGAGGAGCGACTCGTCCTTCTTGGTCTCGTCCTTCAGCGACTTCAGGAAGTCCGGATTGTCGTCGGGCGCCACCCACGTGGTGCGGTGTTTGCGGTGCCACTCGGAAGGGGTGCGGCCGCCTTCGGGCGCATTGCGCATCTTGCCCGCGGCGAGCCAGACGATCGGGCCGACGATCCAGAACAGCAGGATGATGAACACCCAGGCCACCTTCGGCAGGTGCTTCGCCTCGTCCTCCGGGGTGTTCAGGCAGTCGATGAACGCGTAGATCGTCAGTGCCAGCGGCAGAAGATAGATCAGGGCTCTGAGCATCGTGAAGGGTCCCCCGAGATGGGATGGGGAGGCGCTGTCCCGCCCCCGGTGACGGGCCCAGGGTAGCGGGTGGCCGATACTGGGCGTTATGGCTTACGACGATCTTCGCTCCCTGCTCCGGGCTCTGGAGCGCGAGGGCGATCTCAAGCGCATCAAGGCCGAGGTCGACCCGTATCTGGAGGTCGGCGAGATCGTCGACCGGGTGAACAAGGCGGGCGGCCCGGCGCTGCTCTTCGAGAACGTCAAGGGGGCGTCCATGCCCCTGGCCATGAATGTCTTCGGGACGGACCGGCGGCTGCTCAAGGCGCTCGGGCTGAAGTCCTACGCCGAGATCAGCGACAGGATCGGCGGCCTCCTCAAGCCGGAACTGCCGCAGGGTTTCGTCGGCATCCGCGAGGCGTTCGGGAAGCTCGGCGCGGTGACCCACCTGCCGCCGAAGAAGGTGAAGTCCGACAGCGCCCCCGTCCAGGAAGTCGTCCTGACCGGCGACGACGTCGACCTCGACCAGCTGCCCGCGCTCTTCACCTGGCCCGAGGACGGCGGCTCCTTCTTCAACCTGGGCCTCACGCACACCAAGGACCCGGAGACGGGGATCCGCAACCTCGGGCTCTACCGCCTCCAGCGCCACGACAAGCGCACCATCGGGATGCACTGGCAGATCCACAAGGACAGCCGCAACCACTACCAGGTCGCGGCCAGGCGCGGTGAGAAGCTGCCCGTCGCCATCGCGTTCGGTGCGCCGCCCGCGGTCACGTACGCCTCCACGGCGCCGCTGCCCGGGGACATCGACGAGTACCTCTTCGCCGGCTTCGTCCAGGGCAAGCGGATCGAGATGGTCGACTGCAAGACCGTCCCGCTCCAGGTCCCGGCGCAGGCGGAGGTCGTCATCGAGGGGTGGCTGGAGCCGGGCGAGATGCTGCCCGAGGGCCCGTTCGGTGACCACACCGGCTTCTACACGCCGCAGGAACCCTTCCCCGCGCTGAAGATCGACTGCGTGACGATGCGGAAGCGTCCGCTGCTGCAGTCGATCGTCGTCGGCCGGCCGCCCACCGAGGACGGTCCGTTGGGGCGGGCCACCGAGCGGTTCTTCCTGCCCCTGCTCAAGATCATCGTCCCGGACATCGTGGACTACCACCTGCCCGAGGCGGGCGGCTTCCACAACTGCGCGATCGTCTCGATCGACAAGAAGTACCCGAAGCACGCCCAGAAGGTCATGAGCGCCATCTGGGGGGCGCACATGATGTCGCTGACCAAACTGATCGTGGTCGTGGACTCCGACTGCGACGTCCACGATCTGCACGAGGTCGCCTGGCGGGCGCTCGGGAACACCGACTACGCGCGGGACCTGACGGTCACCGAAGGCCCGGTCGACCACCTCGACCACGCCTCCTACCAGCAGTTCTGGGGTGGCAAGGCGGGCATCGACGCGACGCGCAAGCTGCCCGAGGAGGGGTACACGCGGGACGGGGGCTGGCCGGAGATGGTCGAGTCCGACCCGGAGACGGCGGCGAAGGTCGACCGCCGGTGGAAGGAGTACGGCCTGTGAGCGCCTCAGCCTCGGCAGCCGCTGTCCCGCAGCCGCGCGGCAAGTCCCGCGCGTTCCTGCGTCTGGTGATGATCGAGCACTCGGTCTTCGCGCTGCCCTTCGCCTACATCGCCGCGCTGACCGCGATGTTCCAGGTGGACGGGAACATCCACTGGGGCACGCTGCTGCTCGTGACCATCGCGATGGTCGGGCTGCGTACGTTCGCCATGGCCGTGAACCGGATCATCGACCGGGAGATCGACGCCCGTAATCCGCGCACGGAGGGCCGCGAGCTGGTGACCGGCGCGGTCACGGTGAAGTCCGCGTGGACCGGGGCGGTCGTGGCCGTCGTCGTCTTCCTGGGCGCCGCCGCGCTGCTGAACCCCCTCTGCCTGGCGCTGGCACCGGTCGCCGTCGTGCCGATGGTCGTCTATCCGTACGGCAAGCGGTTCACGAACTTCCCGCACGCGATCCTGGGCCTCGCCCAGGCCATCGGGCCGATCGGCGCCTGGCTGGCGGTGACGGGGAGCTGGTCGTGGGACGCGGTGATCCTGGGGCTGGCCGTCGGCATCTGGATCGGCGGCTTCGACCTGATCTTCGCCTGCCAGGACGTGAGGGCCGACCGGGCCCACGGGGTGCTCTCCTTCCCCGCGCGCTTCGGTATCCCGGCCGCGCTGTGGGGCGCGCGGGTCTGCCATGTGGTGACGACCGGGCTGCTGGTGTGGTTCGGACTGGCGACCCACGCGGAGATCTTCTACTGGATCGGCATGGCGATCGTCGCCGTGGCGTTCGTGTACGAGCACCGGGTCGTGCGGCCGCACGACCTGTCCCGGCTGAACCGGGCCTTCTTCTCGGTCAACGGCTTCATCGGGATCGCCCTGTTCGCCTGCGCGCTGCTCGACCTCCTGGTGCGGGGCCTCACACCGTGACGTAACCCGGTCCCCGCGGGCGGCGGGGGCGGCGGAAGACGAACGCCGCCGCGACCCCGCCGACCAGGCCGAAGAGATGGCCCTGCCAGCTGATGCCGGAGTCGGTCGGCAGCACGCCCCAGAGCAGCGAGCCGTAGACCGCGGCGATGATCAGGCCGAGGACGATGTCCAGCGGGCGCCGGTCCACGAAGCCGCGGACCAGCAGATAGCCGAAGAGGCCGAAGACCACGCCGGACGCGCCGAGCGTCACCGTGTCCGGCGGCGCGGTGAGCCAGACGCCGAGGCCGGACGTCACGATCACCACGAGGACCACGGCGGCGAACCTGCGTATCCCGCCGAGCGCGGCGATGAAGCCGAGGACCAGCAGCGGGACGCTGTTGGACGCCACATGCTCCCAGCCGCTGTGCAGGAACGCGGACGGCACGATGTCGGCCAGCTCGGCGGGCTCGCGCGGGCTGACGCCGTAGGTGTCCAGGGAGTGGCCCGTCGCCGTGTCGATGCCTTCCAGCAGCCACAGCAGCGCGATCCAGGCGAGCATGACCCCGCCGGCCGTGACGGCCCGTGCGGTGGTGCTCGCGCGTGTGCCCGTCATGGTCACCCCCTGTCCATGGCCGTTCCCTCATCCGTTGCAACGTCCGGTGCCCCTCGCTCAGTTCCTGGAGCAGGGTGCCGGATAGGCTCGGCGGTGTGACAGCCGGGACTTCAGAGAGTCAGCAGCAGCGCAGGCCTTGGATTGTCGGGGTATCGGGCGCATCGGGCACGCCCTTCGCGGCTTCGGTGCTGCGCGGACTGCTGGCTGCCGGGGAGAGCGTCGATCTGGTGGTCAGCCGTGCCTCGCGGCTGACGCTCCTGGACGAGACGGGGATCGCCTTCCGTGACGCCCACTGGCAGGAGGACCTGCGGAGCTGGCTGGCGCGGGGCGCGGACGGGAAGCCGGACACCTTCCGCCCGGACATCGGCGGCGTACGCCACTGGGCGGCCGGCGATCTGGCGGCCGGGCCGTCCTCGGGTTCGTATCCGGCGAAGGGGATGCTGATCGTCCCGGCGTCGACGGCGTGCGTGGCGGGAGTGGCGCTCGGACTCTCGAAGGATCTGCTGCAACGGGCCGCGAGCGTGACGCTCAAGGAGCGGCGGAAGCTGGTCGTCGCCGTGCGCGAGACCCCGCTCAGCGGTTCGACGCTCAAGCAGATGGTGGCGCTCGACGAGGCGGGAGCCGTAGTGCTGCCCGCCTCTCCGGCGTTCTACGCGGGGGCGACGCACATCCAGGATCTGGTGGACTTCGTCGCCGGGCGGGTGCTGGACGCGGCGGGAGTGCCGCACCAGCTGTACCGCCGGTGGGAAGGGGAGCTCGGTGGCGCCTCCCGGGGCTGAACCGGTGGGGTCAGCGCTTCTTCCTGTTCACGCGCGGGGTGCGGGTGCGGTCGACCCGGTGGGCGGCTGCGGGCTGGTGGGCACGCGAGCGGTTGGCCAGGTCCTGCAGCTCGCGCATTCGGGCGTAGGCCATCTCGATCGAGTACACGGTGAAGTTCACTCCTGAAGATTCGAAAGCATTTTTTGGATGATGAGAAAGATTTACAGGGTGTGACCCTGTTGCGCCTTAGATTCTATACGTAAACTCGCGGTACTGCTGAACAATGGAAGGTTTCAGTCATATGGACGCGGTGGACAGGCAGCTCATCCAGGCCCTCAGGGAGAACGGCAGGGCCTCGTATGCCGAGCTGGGACGGCTCGTAGGGCTCTCCGGGCCCAGCGTCACCGACCGCATCAACCGGCTGGAAACCGCCGGTGTCATCACCGGCTACCGCGCGACCGTCGACTCCGCGTCGCTGGGGCTCGGCGTCACCGCGCTGATCGGCATCTCGCTCTCCGACGCCGCGGACCACGAGGACGTGGCGCACCGGCTGAAGGATCTGGCGGAGATCGAGGACTGCTGGTTCATCGCGGGCGACGACTCCTTCATGCTCAAGGTCCGGGTCGGGGACGTGGACGGCCTGGAGAAGACGATCCGCAGGCTCAGCGGCACCAAGGGGGTCTCCCGGACCCGTACGACGGTCGTCCTCTCCACCAAGTGGGAGAACCGCGTCGGAGAGCTCCCCGAAGAGGTGTGACACGGAGTGGTGGTGGGGGTCCCTCCGCCCGGAAGGCGGGGGAGTACCGTGGGCTGCCGGAACGGCTACACAGAGACATGGGAGGCGCCCTAGTGGACGCGGGACTCAAGCGCGAGCTGGAGGAGAAGGTCCGGGCCGGCGAGCGGCTGACCCGCGAGGACGGGATCGCGCTCTACGAGTCCGACGACCTGGCATGGCTCGGCGGGCTGGCCCACGAGGTGCGTACGAGGAAGAACGGCGACGTCGTCCACTTCAACGTCAACCGTCACCTCAACATGACCAACGTGTGCACCGCGTCCTGCGCGTACTGCTCGTTCCAGCGCAAGCCGGGCGAGAAGGACGCGTACACGATGCGCATCGAGGAGGCCGTCCGCCTCGCGAAGGCGATGCAGGGCGAGAACCTCACCGAGCTGCACATCGTCAACGGGCTGCACCCCACCCTGCCGTGGCGCTACTACCCGCGCTCGCTCAGCGCGCTCAAGGAAGCGCTGCCGGAGGTGGCGCTCAAGGCGTTCACGGCGACGGAGATCCACCACTTCGAGACGATCTCGGGACTCTCGGCCTCCGAGATCCTCGACGAGCTGATCGAGGCCGGTCTGGAGTCACTGACCGGCGGCGGCGCGGAGATCTTCGACTGGGAGGTCCGCCAGCACATCGTCGACCACAACACCCACTGGGAAGACTGGTCGCGCATCCACCGTCTCGCGCACGAGAAGGGTCTCAAGACCCCGGCGACGATGCTGTACGGGCACATCGAGGAGCCCCGTCACCGCGTCGACCACGTGCTGCGGCTGCGGGAGATGCAGGACGAGACCGGCGGCTTCCAGGTCTTCATCCCGCTGCGCTACCAGCACGACTTCGTCGACATGAAGGACGGCAAGGTCCGCAACACCCTCCAGGCGCGGACGTCGATGGCGACCGGCGCGGAGGCGCTCAAGACCTTCGCGGTCTCGCGGCTGCTCTTCGACAACGTCCCGCACGTCAAGGTCTTCTGGGTGATGCACGGCGTGCAGACCGCGCAGCTCGCGCTCCAGCACGGTGCGGACGACATGGACGGCTCGGTCGTCGAATACAAGATCACGCACGACGCCGACGACTACGGCACCCCGAACAAGCTCGGCCGCGAGGACCTGCTGGACCTCATCCGGGACGCGGGCTTCCGGCCCGTTGAGCGCAACACCCGGTACGAGATCCTGCGCGAATACCCGGGGCCGGACGCCGACCGGCGCGAGACGCCCCAGCCGATGCGCGTCTGAGGCCTCACGTCCCGCCCGACGCCCCGCGCCCGTCGCGGGCGTCCCGGGTGTGTCCCGCTGTACGAAAGCCCCGGCCTGCCGTCCCCCGGCCGGGGCTTTCTCGCGTGGTGGACGTGGCTTGAAGGGCACCCCTCGTAATAGTTAATCTGCGCATATGGCGCTTACATTTGAAGTGGATCCCGCATTCGACCGGACCCTGCGGGACGGCATCACCGCGCTCTGGGTCGACGTGAGCAACGCCGGCGGGGCCGTCGGCTTCGTGCCGCCCGTCACCGGCGACGAGGTCCGGCCGGAGCTGGTCAAGCACCTCGCCGCGATGGCCGAGGGCCGCACCCACCTGGTCGTCGGACGGGACGAGGACGGCTCGGTGGCCGCCACCGCCTTCCTCACCCACAACACCCACCGGCTCATGCGGCACTGGATCGGCGCCTACACGGTGATGGTCCACCCGCGCCACCAGGGCAAGGGATTCGGGCGTGCGCTGATGGCGGCCGCGTCCGACGCCGCCCTGGGGATCGACGGCATCGACGCCATCCGCCTCACCTGCCGCGGCGGCACCGGTGCCGACCGCTTCTACGCCTCCTGCGGATACAAGGAGGTGGGCCGGATCCCGAACGCCATCCGGGTCGCCGAGGACGACTACCGCGACGACGTCATCATGCTGCTCCCGCTCTTCCGGTAGGAGCTCCGGACAACCCAGCGAACTGATCGAATTCGGGGCATGCTTCACTGGTCGGGCAGGATCCCAGACTGAACGACCGCAGGAACGTCGGACGTAGAGAGAAGGCCAGCCGTGTCCGCTGCCAAGCCGAGCGCAACGATCCGGTACACCGCCATGCGCCTGCTGATTTTCGTCGGCTGCTTCTTCATCTCCGGCGTGGCGGTCCACTTCGGCGTGCTGCCCTCCGGCGTCGGCGGCTCCAACGTCGTCTGGGTCATCCTCCTCGGCCTGCTGCTCTCCGCGCCCCTCAGCTTCATCCTGCTGCGCAAGCAGCGCGACGAGATGTCCGAACAGATCATCACGTCGGTCGACCGGACCAAGGCCAGGCTCGAGGCGAACCGCACCCGCGAGGACAGCGTCACCCAGTAGGCGCCGCGTAAGGTTCCTCACACCCGCACCCCGTACGGACGAAGCCCCGGGCCGGAGCAGCCGCTCCCGTACCGGGGTTTCGGCTTGTCCGGGGTCCGCGCGGTCGGAGTTGATCGAGAAGCGGACCTTTGAGGTTCTCAAAGTTGCAGTGTTAACGTATTCGACATGATTACAGCTGTGCGCACCCACCACGCCCTGGGCGTCCCGCTCGTGGTGCGCCTGCATGTCGATCTCTGCCGCTGTATGTCCGCGGTCTGTTGCCGCAACGTCTGAACCGGCATCATGCAGCGGCGCCGCCCCTGACGCGGGCGCCGCACCCCCGTCCCCCTGTTCGACCGCACGACCGTACGTCTGTCCTCGTACGTCCCGATGCGTCACATCTGGAGTGTGTCCGTGTCCGCGAATTCCGCGTCCCCCGCCGAGACCGAAGCCGGTAAGCCGTCCGGTTCCGGTTTCCGGCTGCCCAGCATCCCGTTCTGGATACAGATAGTCGCCGGTCTGGTCCTCGGTGTCCTGCTCGGCTGGATCACCCGCAGCTACGAGATCGGCTGGCTCCTCACCACGCTCGACCAGGTCGGCCACATCTTCGTCCAGCTGCTGAAGCTGGCCGTCGCGCCCCTCGTCTTCTTCGCGATCCTGGTGTCGATCACCAACCTTCGCAAGGTCAACAACGCCGCGAGGCTGGCCACCCGCACGCTGCTCTGGTTCATGATCACCTCACTGATCGCCGTCGCCATCGGCCTCGCGATCGGCCTGGTCACCAACCCGGGCGCCGGTACCGGCCTCACCCCGAAGGACGGCGCCAAGCCCGAGAACGCCGGTTCCTGGCTCGACTTCCTCACCGGCATCATCCCCACCGACGTCATCACGCCGTTCACCGAGCTGAACGTCCTGCAGATCGTCTTCATGGCCGCCGTCGCCGGCATCGCCGCGCTCCAGCTCGGTGAGAAGGCCAAGCCGATCCTCTCCCTCAGCGAGTCGATCCTGGCGCTCCTCCAGAAGGCCCTGTGGTGGGTCATCCGCCTCGCCCCCATCGGCACCGTCGGCCTCATCGGCTACGCGATCGCCGACTACGGCTGGGACCTGATCGGCAAGTACGCCACGTTCACCGCCGACGTCTACATCGGCTGCGCCCTGGTGCTGTTCGGTGTCTACCCGCTCCTGCTCGCCACGGTCGCCAAGGTCAGCCCGATCCAGTTCTTCAAGGGCGCCTGGCCCGCGATCCAGCTGGCCTTCGTCTCCCGCTCCTCGGTCGGCACGATGCCGGTCACCCAGAAGGTCACCGAGCGTCTCGGCGTCCCGAAGGAGTACGCCTCCTTCGCCGTCCCGTTCGGCGCCACGACCAAGATGGACGGCTGCGCCGCGATCTACCCGGCGCTGGCGGCGATCTTCATCGCGCAGATCTTCGACGTCCAGCTGGGCATCGGTGACTACATCCTGATCGCGTTCGTCTCGGTCATCGGATCGGCGGCCACCGCCGGCCTCACCGGCGCCACGGTCATGCTGACCCTCACCCTGTCGACCCTGGGCCTCCCGCTGGAGGGCGTGGGCCTGCTGCTCGCCATCGACCCGATCCTGGACATGATGCGCACCGCCACGAACGTGGCGGGACAGGCTCTGGTCCCGGTGATCGTCGCGGCCCGCGAGAACATCCTCGACCACGACGCGTACAACTCGGCGTCGGCCTCCCCGGTCGAGGAGCCCGAGGTGCTCGACGCGGAGGCGAAGGGCGTTCCCGTCGCGGCGTGACCTCACGCGCACAAGCGCCCCCGGCCTCCACGAGGC
>NZ_JBHWZS010000266.1:0-11841 GCF_042728155.1 Streptomyces sp. NPDC060209 | reverse complement strand
GTGCGGGAGCGGCTCTGAAGAGCCGTGCCCGCACCCCTTCGGCGTGGATCGCCGCGTCTCCAAGCGTCCGCCCGGAACGGAGGTTCCGCCACTCGAACGGCTCAGCGCCGGGGCGGTGCCGTGACGGGGGTCAGGCCTTGACCGAGACTCCGGCATCCGCGGCATCCGCGGCGGCCTCGGTGCCCCGCTCCCCGAGCTGCTCCGTCTCCACATGAGCCGTCTCGCGGGCGGAGAGCGCCGCGACGACCGGCGGCACACAGAGCGCGGCTGCGAAGAGGGCGACGCCGGCCCAGTTGTCGCCGTCGGGGCCGGCGATCTGCGAGGCGAAGGCAACGGCGAAGCCGGCGATGGCGAAGCCGGTCTGGGTGCCGATCGCCATGCCCGAGAGCCTGACCCGGGTGGGGAACATCTCGGCGTAGAAGGCGGGCCAGATGCCGTTGGCCGCACTGTAGACGACGCCGAAGACCAGCACTCCAAGGATCAGTGTCAGCGGATAGCTTCCGGTGGAGATCGCCCACAGGTACAGAGGCATAGCCACCGCGCTGCCGACCGCCCCGACGAGGAAGACCGGCCGGCGCCCGATGCGGTCGGAGAGCCGGGCCCACAGCGGGATGGTGAACAGGGCGACCACATTGGCCAGCGCGCCCACCCACAGCATGCCGGTGCGGCTCAGGCCGACGGCGTCGCTGGTCGCGTACGACAGGGCCCAGACGGTGAAGATCGTGCTGACCGTGGCGATCACGGCGGCTGCGACGACCCGCAGCACGTCGGCCCAGTGGTCGCGCAGCAGCACGGCGAGCGGCATCTTCGCCACGCCCTCGGTCGCCGCCTGCTTGGTGAAGACCGGGGTCTCCTCCAGGGTGCGGCGGATGACGTAGCCGGTGACCGCGACCGCGACGCTCAGCCAGAACGGGATGCGCCAGCCCCAGGAGAGGAGCTGTTCCTCGGGCAGGGCGGCGACCGGGATGAAGGCCAGGGTCGCGATCAGCTGACCGGCCTGGGTCCCGTTGATGGTGAAGCTGGTGAAGTAGCCGCGCCGGTGCTGGGGTGCGTGTTCCAGGCTCATCGAGTTGGCGCTGGCCTGCTCGCCCGCCGCGGATATGCCCTGCATGACGCGCAGGAGGACGAGCAGGACGGGTGCGGCCCCGCCGATCTGGTCCCTGGTGGGCAGACAGCCGATGAGGAAGGTGGAGAGGCCCATCAGCATCAGCGTGAAGACCATGATCTTCTTGCGGCCGAGCCGGTCCCCGACATGTCCGAGGAAGAGCGCGCCGACCGGACGGGCCGCGTAGGCGACACCGAAGGTGGCCAGCGACAGCAGGGTCGCGTTCGCCGGATCGGACTCGTCGAAGAAGACCTCGGGGAAGATCAGCGCCGCCGCGCTGCCGTAGATGAAGAAGTCGTAGTACTCCAGCGCGCTGCCGATCCAGGCGGCGAGCGCGGCTTTACGGGGCTGGGCCTGCGGCTGGGGCGGGGGACCGGCGGAAGGGTCGTGAGCGGTCACGGCGGGCTCCTTCGGGGACGTTCCGTGCGGGGAGGGGCGCGAGCGGACGCGGCTAATTAACGCACTAGATAGTTAGTTGTGGATGGCTACGGATGTTGCGAGCAGTTGACGCCCCTGTCAAGGGTTCGCGCAGGATCGGACCCGGGCCGTTCGGACGTCCGGCCCCGATGCTCCCGAAAAGTCCCTGTCGGCCCCGCCTCGCCGGCCCCGCTTCACGCCGCCCGGTCGGCCGTGAGGTACGCGATGATCATGTCGCCCAGCATGGTCCGGTAGTGCTCGCGCCGGCCGGCGTCCACCAGGTCGCGGCCGAAGAGCGCGCCGAAGGTGTGCCTGTTCGCGATGCGGAAGAAGCAGAACGAGCTGATCATCGCGTGCAGGTCCACGGCGTCGACGTCCGCCGTGAACAGTCCCGACGCGCGCCCCGTGTCGAGGATGCGCCGCAGGACCTCGATCGCCGGGGAGCTGATGCGGCTCAACTCGGCCGAGGCGGCGATGTGTTCGGCCTCGTGGATGTTCTCGATGCTGACCAGGCGGATGAAGTCCGGATGGTCCTCGTGGTGGTCGAAGGTCACCTCGGCCAGTCGGCGGACCGCCGCCACGGGGTCGAGGTGCTCGACGTCCAGCAGCTGTTCGGCCTCGCGGATCCTGGTGTACGCCCGCTCCAGGACCGCGGTGAAGAGCTGCTCCTTGCCGCCGAAGTAGTAATAGATCATCCGCTTCGTGGTGCGTGTGCGGGCGGCGATCTCGTCGACCCGGGCGCCCGCGTAACCGAGGCGGGCGAACTCCCGCGTCGCCACGGTGAGGATCTCGGCCCTGGTGCGCGCCGCGTCGCGGGTCCGCACGGCGGGCTGGGCAGGTCCTTCGGTGCTGGTCATCCGGATCCTTCGCGGCAGGCGGTGCGTGCTCGCGATTCTAGAGCCGGTGCCCCGGGTGGCGGATTCGGCCCGGGGTCTTCCCTGGGCGGCCGTCTTTCGGTATGACTAACTAACCAGTCCGTACATTAACTCGATGTGTCAACGGGAAGTGAACGATGCCGAAGCCCCCGGTCCCGCCCCCAGGCGTCCCCGTCCTCGTGCTGAACGGACCCAATCTCGGTCTGCTCGGCCTGCGCGAGCCCGAGGTGTACGGCAAGGACACCCTGGCCGGGATCGACGAGCTCTGCCGGAGCACCGCGGCGGCCCACGGGCTGCGTGCCGACTGCCGGCAGAGCAACCATGAGGGTGTGCTCATCGACGCGATCCATGAAGCCCGCACCGCGCACCGGGGCATCGTGATCAACCCCGCCGGGTACAGCCACACCTCGGTCGCCGTGCGGGACGCGCTCGCCGCCGTGGAGCTGCCCGTCGTGGAGGTCCACCTCTCGAACATCCACCGGCGGGAGTCCTTCCGCCACCACAGTTACGTCTCGGCCGTCGCCGACACCGTCATCTGCGGGGCGGGTGCCCACGGATACGCCCTGGCGCTCACCCACCTCGCCCAGCTCCTGGAGGAGAACCGGTGAGCCCGGACTCATATCTCGTCGGCCTCATCGGCTCCGGCATCGGCCCCTCGCTCAGCCCCGCGCTCCACGAACGCGAGGCGGACCGGCAGGGGCTGCGCTACCTCTACCGCCTCATCGACATCGACACGCTCGGCGTCGCACCGGAGAGGACGGGTGAACTCGTCCGCTCCGCACGCGACATGGGATACGACGGCCTCAACGTCACCCATCCCTGCAAGCAGCAGGTCCTCGCCCACCTCGACGCCCTCTCGCCGCAGGCCGAGGCCCTGGGTGCGGTCAACACCGTGGTCTTCGAGGGGGACCTCGCGATCGGCCACAACACCGACGCGACCGGCTTCGCCGCCTCCTTCGCACGAGGTCTGCCCGACGCGCCGCTGGAACGGGTGGTGCAGCTGGGAGCGGGCGGTGCCGGAGCCGCCGTCGCTCATGCCGTCCTCGCCCTCGGCGCCGGCCGGCTCACCGTGCTCGACGCCCTGCCCGACCGGGCGGCGGCCCTCGCGGCCTCCCTGAACCACCACTTCGGCTCCGGCCGTGCCGCCGCCGCGGACCTTCTGGACATCGCGGCACAGACGGCGAGCGCCGACGGCCTGGTCAACGCGACGCCGATCGGCATGGCCGCCCACCCCGGACTCCCGCTCCCCGCGGACCTGCTGCACCCCGGGCTGTGGGTCGCCGAGGTCGTCTACCGGCCGCTGGAGACCGCACTCGTCCGCACCGCCCGCGCCCTCGGCTGCCCCACCCTCGACGGTGGAGGCATGGCCGCCTACCAGGCCGCCGACTCCTTCCGGCTCTTCACCGGCCGTGAACCCGACACCGCGCGCATGCTCGCCGACATCGGCGACCTCACGTCCGCACACTGAAGCCCGCAGGAGGACCGACATGCGAACGTCCATCGCCACCGTCTCGCTCAGCGGAACGCTCACCGAGAAACTCACCGCGGCCGCGCGCGCGGGCTTCGACGGCGTCGAGATCTTCGAGAACGACCTGATCGGAAGTCCGCTCGGCCCGGAGGAGATCGGGGAGCGGGCGGCCGACCTCGGTCTGACGATCGATCTCTACCAGCCGATGCGCGACATCGAGGCCGTCCCCGCCGACGAGTTCGCCCGCAACCTGCGGCGAGCCGAGCACAAGTTCCGGCTGATGCGGCGGCTGGGCGCCGACACCGTCCTGGTCTGCTCCAGCGTGTCGCCGTCCGCCGTCGACGACGACGCCCTCGCCGCCGAGCAGCTGCGACGGCTGGCGGACCTCGCGCAGGAGTCCGGTATCCGGGTCGCGTACGAGGCGCTGGCATGGGGCCGCCACGTCAGCACGTACGAGCACGCCTGGCGCATCGTCGAGGCCGCGGACCATCCCGCCCTCGGGGTCTGCCTGGACAGCTTCCACATCCTGGCCAGGGGCTCCGACGTCAAGGGGATCGAGGCCATCCCCGGCGACAAGATCTTCTTCCTCCAGCTCGCCGACGCCCCGCAGATGGCCCTGGACGTGTTGCAGTGGAGCCGCCACCACCGCTGCTTCCCCGGCCAGGGCGACCTCGACGTCACCGGGCTGGTGCGCGCGGCCGTCCGCGCCGGATACGACGGGCCCCTCTCGCTGGAGGTGTTCAACGACGTCTTCCGCCAGGCGGACGCCGGCCGCACCGCGGTGGACGCCCGGCGCTCGCTGACGCTGCTCCAGGAGTCGGCGGGACTGACCGCGCCCCCGGCACCGGTCGTCCCCACCGGGTTCGCCTTCGTCGAGATCGCCACGGCCGACACGGCCAGGATCGCGCCCCTGCTGACCGCGCTGGGCTTCTCCCGTACGGCCAGGCACTCCGGTAAGCCGGTGGACCTCTGGGAACAGGGCGAGGCCCGCATCCTGCTCAACACCGACACCGGCAGCCACCGGCCGGAACCCTCGCTCACCGCGGTGGGCCTGGAGAGCCCCGACCCGGCGGGGGCCTCCGCACGGGCCGAGTCGCTGCTCGCCCCCGTCCTGCCCCGGCGCCGCGCCCCCGGCGACGCCCCGCTGGACGCGGTGGCCGCGCCCGACGGCACCGAATTCTTCTTCTGCGTCACAGAGCGCTCCGGGGACACCGGGCGTTCCGGAGGCGTCGAACGCGCCGGCTGGACCGGTGACTTCGCGCCCGCCGCGCACACCCCCGACCCCATCGGGATCACCCGGGTCGACCACGTCGCTCTGACCCAGCCCTGGCACCACTTCGACGAGGCGACCCTCTTCCACCGCGGCGTGCTCGGTCTCCGCCCGCACGCGAGCGTCGACCTCGCCGACCCGTACGGCCTGCTCCGCAGCCGAGCCGCCAGCAACGAGGACGGCACCGTGCGCATCGCCCTCGGCGTGGGGGCGTCCCCCACCGAGGACCCGGCCCGAGGAGGGCGCCCCCAGCACGTGGCCCTGGTCACCGACGACCTCGTCGCCACGGTCCGCCGCGCCCTCGCCGCCGGCGCCCGGCTGCTGCCGGTTCCCGCCAACTACTACGACGACCTGGCCGCGCGCTACGAGTTCGCCCCCGGTGAGCTGGACACCTACCGCGAACTCGGCATCCTCTACGACCGCGACGAGAAGGGGGAGTTCCGGCACTGCTACACCGTGACGACCGGCCGCGTCTTCTTCGAACTCGTCGAGCGCAGCGGCGGATACGACGGATACGGCGCCCGGAACGCCGCCGTCAGGCTCGCCGCGCAGCACGCGCTGGCCGAGTGATCAGTCCGCGAGGCCCTCGAAGCCGGCCCGGGCGTCGAACGCGGCGCGACGGGTGGCCCGGCGCAGGGCTCTGAGCAGCGTGGGGCCGACGGCCAGGGTCAGGGCCACGGTGAGCACGGCCCGGCCCAGGTCCCAGCCGAGCGAGGTGGCGGTGCAGTAGGCGAGGAAGCGGACCAGATTCTCGTGCAGCGGGTCGCCCGCGACGAAGGAGATTCCCGAACCGAGCCCCGGCACGATCGTCCAGCCGTACAGATTCATCACCGTGCCGTAGGCGAAGGCCGCCACGAAGCCGTACGCCGCGAGCATCAGCAGCTCGCCCCGGCCGCGCAGGCGGTCGGGGCCGGGCAGCAGGCCCGCGCCCATCGTGAACCAGCCCATGGACAGCATCTGGAACGGCATCCACGGCCCGACCCCGCCCGTGAGCAGCGCCGAGGCGAACATCGTCACCGAGCCGAGCACGAAGCCGAAGCCGGGGCCCAGCACCCGTCCGCTCAGCACCATCAGGAAGAACATCGGCTCCAGGCCGGCCGTCCCCGCGCCGAGCGGACGCAGCGCCGCCCCCACGGCGGCCAGTACCCCCAGCATCGCGACGGCCTTCGCGTCCAGACCGGAGTCCGCGATCGTCGCGAGGACGACCCCGACGAGCAGCACGAGCAGGACGGCGAACAGCCACGGCGCGTCCTGCGCGTGGGCGAGACCGGATTCCGCGCCCGCCAGCAGCGGCCAGCCGAACCCGACCAGTCCGACCGCGCTGACGAGGACGAGCGCGGCCACGGCGTGCGGACCGAGCCGTACAGGGCGGGCGGACCGTGTCGTCACGCGAGGCCCTCCAGAGCCGTGCGTACCTGTGACACGGTCAGCCACTGCCGCGGCGCCAGGATCTTCGCGGTCTGCGGGGCGAAAGCGGGGGAGGAGACCACGACCTGCCGGGTCGGGCCGTCGGCGACCACCTCACCGTCGGCCAGGATCACCACCCGGTGCGACAGCTCCGCCGCCAGCTCCACATCGTGCGTGGCCAGGACGATGGCGTGGCCCTCGGCGGCCAGCCGCCGCAGTACGCCGACGAGCCGACCCTTCGCCGCGTAGTCGAGGCCGCGCGTCGGCTCGTCCAGGAGGAGGAGCGGGGGGCGGGCGGTGAGCACCAGGGCGAGGGCGAGCGCGAGCCGCTGGCCCTCCGAGAGATCACGGGGGTGGACGCCGTCCGGCACCCCGGGCAGCAGCTCCGAGACCAGCGCCCGGCAGCTGCCCCCGGGCGCGCCCGCGTCGGAGTCGGCCGCCGCGCACTCGGCGGCGACCGTGTCCGCGTACAGCAGATCGCGTGGTTCCTGCGGTACGAGTCCGACCCGGCGCACCATTTCGCGCGGCGGGGTACGGGACGGGTGCAGACCGCCGACGAGGACGGAGCCCGTCGTCGGCTGGACCATCCCGACCAGGGTCGACAGCAGCGTCGACTTTCCCGCGCCGTTACGGCCCATCAGGGCCACGGTCTCGCCCGGCGCGACGGAGAGCGTCACCCCGCGCAGCGCCTGGACCCGCCCGTGCCGCACCCCCAGCCCCTCGACCAGAGTGGCGGCGCCCTGGACCGGGGGCTTCGCCGGGGCCGTGCCCGGACGACGGCCGAGCAGCCGGTCCAGGAGACCGGGGCGGGCCGCGGCCGGAGCGGGGAGCGGGGCCACCACGGCGTCCGCCGAGGCCTCACGCGCCGGCGGTTCCACGTCGGCCAGCCGTTCCCGCAGGTCCACCGCACGGCGCCGGGCGTCGCGCACCGACAGCGGCAGCGGATCCCAGCCCACCAGCCGGCCCAGGGCCACCACCGGCGGCCGGACGGGCGAGAGCGCCATGATGTCCGCGGGCGCGCCCATCACCGGCGCGGCGCCGGGCGCGGGCAGCAGGAGGACCTGGTCCGCGTACTGCACCACACGCTCCAGCCGGTGTTCGGCCATCAGCACCGTCGTGCCCAGGTCGTGCACCAGCCGCTGGAGGACCGCCAGTACGTCCTCGGCCGCCGCGGGGTCCAGGGCGGACGTCGGCTCGTCGAGGACCAGGACCTTGGGGTGCGGGGTGAGGACCGAGCCGATCGCCACCCGCTGCCGCTGGCCCCCGGAGAGCGTGGCGATCGGCCGGTCACGCAGTTCGGCGAGCCCCAGCAGATCCAGCGTCTCCTCGACACGGCGCCGCATGACGTCCGGGGCGAGGCCCAGCGACTCCATGCCGTACGCCAGCTCGTCCTCGACGGTGTCCGTCACGAAGTGCGCCAGGGGGTCCTGGCCCACCGTGCCCACCAGATCGGCGAGTTCACGCGGCTTGTGCGTGCGGGTGTCACGGCCTCCGACCGTGACCCGGCCGGTCAGCACCCCACCGGTGAAGTGCGGCACGAGACCGGACACGGCACCCAGCAGAGTCGACTTACCGACACCGGAAGGGCCGACGACCAGCACCAGTTCGCCCTCGGGGATCGTGAGGTCGACCCCGGACAGGGTGGGGCGCTCGGCGCCCTCGTACCGC
This sequence comes from Streptomyces sp. NPDC060209, assembly GCF_042728155.1. Taxonomy (NCBI): domain Bacteria; kingdom Bacillati; phylum Actinomycetota; class Actinomycetes; order Kitasatosporales; family Streptomycetaceae; genus Streptomyces; species Streptomyces sp. NPDC060209. Next base: position 3,631 of record NZ_JBHWZS010000266.1, on the reverse strand, counting down.
ACCGAGACCTGCTCGAACCGGATCATGCGCGCTCCTTGGAGTCCGAGGGGGAAGGGGGAAGCGGTGCCACCGCGGCGGGCAGCAGCCCGATCAGCACGGCGGCGGCGGGCCACAGCGGAAGGACGGGAGCCGTGAGCGGTACGACACCGGGGCGCAGGGCGTCCGGGTCCGCGGCACCCGCCCAGATCATCACCGCCGCGACGGCCGCGCCCGAGCCCGCGACGAGCCAGGCGCGTACGCCCCATCGGTCCGGCCGGTAGCGGGTACGGACCGAACGGCGCCCGCCGAGCCCGATCCCGGCCGTCGCCGCGGCGAGTCCGGCCAGCAGCAACGGCAGCCCGTGCGTGGCGCCCTGCGCGGCCAGCAGCCCGTACGTGCCCGCGCACACGCCCAGCAGCCCGCCGAGCGTCAGCACATGAGTGGTCCGCCGGACGGCGGGCGGGACCTGCGCGGTGCGCCCGTACCCCCGCGCGTCCATCGACGCCGCCACGGCCACCGAGCGCTCCAGCGCGCCCTCCAGCACCGGCAGCCCGATCTGGAGCACCGCGCGGACCCCGCCGGTCGGACGGCCGCGCAGCCGGCGGGCCGTGCGCAGCCGTGCCACGTCGGCGACCATGTTCGGCGCGAACGTCATCGCGACGACGACCGCGACCCCCACCTCGTACAGGGCGCCGGGCAGGGACTTCAGCAGCCGCGCCGGATTGGCCAGCGAGTTCGCGGCGCCGACGCAGATCAGCAGGGTGGCCAGCTTCGCGCCCTCGTAGAGCGCGAAGACCACTTGTTCCGCCGTGACCCGGCCGCCGATCCTGACCCCCTCGGCCCAGTCGGGCAACGGCACCTCGGCCAGCGTGAACAGGGTGTGCGAACCGGGGACGGACGAGCCGAGGAAGACGGAGAACACCAGGCGCACGCCCACGACGAACAGCCCGAGCTTGATGAACGCCCCGTACGAACGGGCCCACGGCGCGTCCGTACGGCGCGCCGCCACCACGTACCCGGCCACCCCCACCAGCAGTCCGAGCAGTATCGGGTTGGTGGTACGGGACGCGGCGGTCGCCAGCCCGAGTGCCCACAGCCACCAGGCCCCGGCCGGCAGCGCGTTGCCGCGGGTGGCCCCGGGGGCGCGCAGGGCAGGGCGGAGCCGGGCCGGACCGGTGGAGCGGGTCATCGGCGGCGGCGGGCCTGCAGCACAGCGGCGACACCCAGGACGAGCACAGCGCCCACGCCGGTGAGCACACCCACCGACGGCCCGCCGCCGGAGCCGCCGCCTGTGGCGGGGCCGCCGTCGGCGGAGGACGCCTCGGCCGGGTCGGAGGCCTGCCCGGACCCGCTGTCCCCGGTCTGTTCACCGCAGCCCGAGTGCGGATAGCCCGAGATCGCGCAGAGCATCGCGGAGCTGTCGTAGCGCAGCGGCTTCGCCACCGAGGCGAGGGCCTCCGCCGTGCTCGCGTCCGGCGCCACCCGGGCGCAGGCGGTACGGAGCGGGGGCGGCTTCTCGCCGTCAGGTGCGTCGGCCGTCGTACCCGGGTCGATGACCAGCGCGATCCGCTTGAGGCCGTCCTTCGCCGGGGTGTCCGCGCAGACGGCCCCGAAGTCCGGTGCGCGGCGCGGCCGGGCGGAATCCTGGGAGTCCTCGCTCACCGAGAATCGGAAGCCCTGCACCGCGCCGTCGTCCGGCCGGACCACGGAAGGGCCCTGGGTGGCGTACATCCAGCTCTTCCCGCCGTCGCTCTCCCAGAACGACCAGTAGCGGTAGCCGGCCGCCTGCGCGTTGCCCGCGCCCAGCACGGCCAGGACGGCGCCAATCAGGAGAAGCAGCGCCGCCGTGCCGGGGCGCCTCACAGCTGCTGGTTCTTCCGGCGTCCGCTGAGCAGGAAACCGATGCCCGCGCCGAAGGCGAGACCGATGCCGATGATCCACCAGAGGCCGAGCCCCTCGTCGTCGCTGCTCGTGTCCGCGGGCTTCGAAGGCGCCGTCGCGGTCGGCGAGGGCACGGCGGTGGCGGCGGGCGCCGGGCCCGTCGCGTTGAGCTGCCTGACGAGGTCGACGCCGCCGAAGTCACGGGCGTCGGTGCCGGTCGCGTGGGCGGCGAGGACCAGCTGGGCGGTGGCGGCGGGGCCGCCCTCCTTGGCCCAGCCCTGAGCGTGCTTCTCCAGATACTCGACCGCTCCGGCCGCCTTGTCCTTGTGGCCGGACGCCGCCAGCGCCACGACCGCGTCCGCCGTGTTGCCGAAGTCCGGCTGCGGCGCGGACTCCTCGGCGCCCGGCATCGGCGGCGATTCCAGATACCCCGAACCGGCAAGGGCCTTCGCCAGGTAGGAGGCGCCGTTCTGCGCGGACTGCTCGGGGGTGAGGCCGGCACCCTCGGTGCAGACGGGGGCCTTCACCGCGTTGTAGTTGCCCGCGGCCAGGCCCTTGCCCATCGCGCCGAGGACCGCGGCCGCCGTGGCGTCCGCGTTGGCGGTGAGCTTGCCGTCCTTGTCCGGCTGGTAGGCGAACGCCCCGCCGTCCTCGCCGCCGCAGGGCAGCGCGAAGGTCTGCAACGCCGTGTACGGCGTCTTCCCGCCCGACGTGGTGATGTCGGCGAGCGGCACGCCCGCCCGGGCCAGCGCACCGGTCACGACGCCGGTGGAGTTGGCGTCGCTCGGGCTGCCCGGGTTGTAGCCCCAGCCGCCGTCCTCGTTCTGCACGGACTTCAGCCAGGCGACCCCGTTGTCCACGACCTCACGGTGCACGCCGAGCTCGACCACGGCCTGGACGGCCGCCGCCGTGGCGTTGGTGTCCGCGACCGTCTTGTCGTCGCAGGGCTCGGAGGCGTCGCGGTAGGAGGCGAAGGCCCCGCTGTCGCACTGCTGGCCGACGAGCCAGTCCACCGACTTCGTGGCCGGCGTGACCAGCTCGATCTTCTGGGCGAGGAAGGCCAGCGACTGACGCCACACCCCGTCGTACGTCGGGTCCTTGGTGCCGTACAGCCCCGCGGGAAGGTCCGGTGCGGAGGGGGACGGGGACGGACTCGGCGCGGCGACCGCCACCGGGGCGGCTGCTCCACAGAGCACGGCGGTGATCGCGAGCGCGGCCGCGCGGCGGCGTACGGACATGGCGGGCTGGGCCTCTCGAATGGGGTTTCCCCTGCTCGAGCTGGCCGAGCGTGCGGGGAAGGGTCGGCGCCGGATTCGCACCGGCTTCCCCCTGTACGGGCATGATGACGATCCGCCCACTCTACCGGGGCACTCCCGACCCCCTCCGGGCGGACAGTCGTACCCGGTGGGCGACGGGCCTTCCCAGCAGGTCAGAGCCCATGCGAAACTCCGGCGGGGGTCACACGGGCGCGTGCCCGTGGGGAGGAACGACCGGGGTGGGAAGCATCCAGTGCGCGGAAGCAGAAGAGGCAGGGCGGCCGGCGCCGTCGTGGCGGCCGGATTCATGACGGTGACGGCGGGCTGCGGCCTGACGGGGGAGAGCGAGAGCGCCCCGCCCCCCTCCCCGGAACCGACCCTGCCGTTCACCTCGGGGATCGTCGCCGACGAGATAGCAGGCTTCGCCCGGGCGGGAGGCCTCCCGCCCGGGGACACGTCCGCGGCGGGACTGCCGAAGGGCGACTGGCTGAACTGCGTCGCGCCCTGGACCGGCT
>NZ_JBHWZS010000265.1:0-11938 GCF_042728155.1 Streptomyces sp. NPDC060209 | reverse complement strand
GCACGCTCGGCGTCGTCGGACCCGAACGGGATCAGGTCGTCGTCATGGAACGTCACACCGTGCGCACCGAGCTCCGCGAGCCGCTCCACCGACTCGACCGGGTCCAGCGCGGGACGCGTCGCGTCACCGAACGGGTCGTTGCCACGCCAGCCCACGGTCCACAGACCGAAGGTGAACCTGTCCGCGGAAGTGGGAGTGAAGCGCTCGGTCATGGTGTGTCCGCCTTCGCCTGCCTGGGGTCCGGAGTCGTCGTCAGTACCCCGGGCCTATTTGTTCACTGACATGATTAATTATGCACACGGCACCGCGTGGACGTAACCCCCCGGACGACGAAACGGGGGTCGCCTCTGTTCGGGACGCTGTCGATCACGTAATTTGTTTGTCGCACTCCCAAAACCCGCACCACCGGAATCCGCACGAGAAGAGGTAGCCCATGCCGCCGCGTACCGTCGTCATCGGCGTGGACAGCTCCACCCAGTCCACCAAGGCTGCAGTGACCGACACCGAGACCGGTGAGCTGCTCGCCGTCGGCCGCGCCCCGCACGTCGTCACGGGTGAGGGCGGGGCCCGCGAGACCGACCCCGAGGTCTGGTGGCAGGCGCTGTGCGACGCCGTCGCGGCCGGGCTCAAGGAGTCCGGACTCTCCGCGTCCGCCGTCGTGGGCATCGCCGTCGCCGGACAGCAGCACGGCCTCGTGACGCTCGACCGGACCGGTCGCCCGCTGCGTCCCGCGCTCCTGTGGAACGACACGCGCTCCGCGCCGCAGGCCTCGGCGCTCGTCGCCGAGCTGGGCGGCCCCGAGGCGTGGACCGCGCGCACCGGCACGGTGCCCGTCGCTTCCATGACCGCCACGAAGTGGCGGTGGCTGCGCGAGAACGACCCCGCGAACGCCGAGGCGACGGCCTCCGTGCGACTCCCCCACGACTTCCTCACGGAGCGGCTCGCGGGCGTCGCGGCGACGGACCCGGGAGACGCGTCGGGCACCTGCTGGTACTCCACCGCGACGGGCACGTACGACCCGGAGCTCCTGGACCACCTCGGCCTTGACGCCTCCATGCTGCCGGAGGTCGCCGCGACCGGCGGGACCCGGATCGGCTCCCTGACCGAGGCCGCGGCCGAGGCACTCGGCCTCCCGGCCGGGATCGCCGTCGCGGCCGGCACCGGGGACAACATGAGCGCCGCTGTGGGCCTCGGCCTGGGCGGCGCGGGGCTGCTGGACCACCCCGTCCTGAGTCTGGGCACCTCGGGAACGGTCTTCGCCGCCTCCCGGACCCGCCCGGCGTCCACGGCCCTCTCCGGATTCGCCGCGGCCGACGGTACGTATCTCCCGCTGGCCTGCACCCTCAACTGCACCCTGGCCGTCGACAAGGTGGCGACCCTGCTCGGTCTGCACCGCGACGACGCGACACCCGGTGGCGAGGCCGTCCTCCTCCCGTACCTGGACGGCGAACGCACCCCGGACCTGCCCACCTCCTCCGGACTGCTCACCGGGCTCCGGCACGACACCACGCCGCAGCAGCTGCTGGGCGCGGCGTACGAGGGCGCGGCCTTCACCGTGCTGCGGGCGCTGGACGAGCTGCTGCTGGCGTGCGGCCTCGACCCGGCCGACCCCGAGGTCGCGGGCCGGCCCCTGCGGCTGATCGGCGGCGGCGCCCAGGGCCGCACCTGGGTGGAGACCGTGCGCCGCCTCTCCGGCCGGCCCCTGATCGTGCCGGGCAGCGGCGAACTGGTCGCGCTCGGCGCGGCCGCGCTGGCCGCTTCCGCGGCGGGCGGCGGCGACCCGGTCGCCATCGCGACCCGCTGGAACGCGAAGTCGGCGGCCACCGACGCCGAACTCCCGCCGGTGGAAAGGGACACAGAGACCTGGGAGCGTGTCGGTTCGGTGCTGGACAGGGCGTCGGAACCTCTGCTCGGCGGCTGAGACAGGGCCCCGAAATCGCGCCCGGCACACGTGTTTTGGGGATGACTGCGGATCTTCAATAGGATCCGGCGATGATCACAAGAAAACGGCTGACGGCCGGGGTGTGCGTACTGCTCGCCACCCTGGCCGCCGGGCTCGGCACCGCCCTCCCGGCCGCCGCCGACGAACCCTCCACCGCCGCATCACCCAAGGTCGAACTGGTCCTTGACGTCAGCGGTTCCATGCGCACCCGCGACATCGACGGCGAGTCCCGCATATCCGCCGCCAAGCAGGCGTTCAACGACGTCCTGGACGCGGTGCCCGAAGAGGTGGAACTCGGCATCCGCACACTCGGCGCCGACTACCCGGGCGACGACCGGAAGGTCGGCTGCAAGGACACCAAGCAGCTCTACCCGGTCGGCCCGCTCGACCGCACCGAGGCCAAGACCGCCGTCGCCACCCTGGCGCCGACCGGCTGGACCCCGATCGGACCCGCACTGCTCGGTGCCGCCGACGACCTCGAGGGCGGGGACGCCACCCGGCGGATCGTCCTGATCACCGACGGCGAGGACACCTGCGGCCCGCTCGACCCCTGCGAGGTCGCGCGCGACATCGCCGCCCGGGGAATCCACCTGGTCATCGACACGCTGGGCCTGGTGCCCAACGCCAAGATCCGGCAGCAGCTGACCTGCATCGCCGAGGCCACCGGCGGCACCTACACGGCGGTCCAGCACACCGATGAACTGTCGGGGCGCGTCAAACAGTTGGTGGACCGCGCCGCCGAGCCCGTCGTCACCCCCGTCGCGACCGAGGGCGCCGGCAGCTGCTCCGCGGCCCCGGAGCTGAAGGCCGGGCTCTACACCGACCGGCAGGAGATCGGCAAGCACCGCTGGTACCGGGTGAACGTCCTGCCCGGCCAGGAACTGCGTGCCTCCGCGAGTGTGGCGGCGGACCGCGCCGTGAACAACGACTACGGGGTCCTGCTCCGCGCCGTGACCGCGCACGGACGCGAGATCGTCCGGGGTGCGGAATCCGGCACGGGGCGTACGGACGCCATCTCCACCGGGCTGCGCTACCCGAAGCCCGAACAGGACGACACCGACGGATCCGACGGCGATGTGAAGCCCGCCGCCGAGGCAGTGTGCCTCCAGCTCAGCAACTCCTTCTCGGCGCCCACGTCCGTGAAGACCACTCCCGGCATGCCCGTCGAGCTGACCATCGACCTGGTGGACGCTCCCGACGAGGCCGCCGACGCGGCCGCGTTCGGCCTGGGCCGCGGCTGGTGGCTGCTGGGCGTCATGGTGCTGACCGGACTGATCGCCGGTCTGCTGTTCGGCTGGATCTCGCGCTGGCGCGTCGCCGTATGGAGGACCAACTGATGCGTACCACCCGTAGAAACACCTTGAGGCGCACGGGCGTGGGCGCGCTCCTGGCCGCCGTCACCCTGCTCACATCGGCGGGCGCCGCCGTCGCCGACGACCCGTCCCCGAGCGCGAGCCCGGCGGACGGAGAGGCGGCCGGGCCGACGGAGGCGGGCACCACCTTCCGTACCGCCACGGCGATCCAGCAGGAGCAGACGGCGACCGCGGACGCGTCCACGGGTGACTACCTGTACTGGGCCTTCCCCGCCGACGCCGGACAACGTCCCACCGTCCGCGCGAAGGTGAGCCTGCCGGAGAGCGCCACCCGGCACGGCGCGTCGACCTGGCAGGTCGACGTGTACGACGGGCTCCGCCGTCGTCAGGCCTGCATGTACGGCCACCAGACCAGGAAGGCGGCGCCGGACGCGGGCACCGTCGAGCTGTCCTGCGTGCTGCGTACGGTGCGCGCCTGGTCCGAGCCGTGGGCGTCCGACCCGCTGCCCGGCAGCTACTACGTACGCCTGACGGTGGTCGGCCTGGCCGAGGAGGACCTCGGTCTTCCGGTGCACGTCGAGACCGAGGTCACCTCGGCCGGCCAGGGCGGCGCCGCCGACGTGGACGGCGCTCTCGCCGAACCCCTGGTGCCGGGCGTGTCCGCCGTCTCGGCGCAGGGCGGTACCGCCTCGGCCGGCAGCGAACCGGAGGACGGCTGGTCCTCCGGCTGGTGGACCGACCGCTGGCTGTGGACCGTCGGCGGCGGCGTACTCGCCGCACTGGCGGGGGTGTTCGGCTACGGCCTCACCCGCGGCGGCGGCCGTCCTTCCCGGGTGCCGCCGGGGGTCTGACCGCTTCGCACACCCGGCTGGAGGGCCGCAGGCGACCGCCTGCGGCCCTCAGGTCTGCCGGGGCGCGGCACCGGAGATGCCCACGTCGAACTCATGGCCGACTGGCATTAGGCTCTGCAACTCACGTACTGCGCAAGGCAGATGACGGGAGTTCCTCATGTCCACGGAAACCGGCGCGGCCCTCGACGCCGAGCCTCGCGGCCACCGGCTCGTCCAGGGGCCGAGGGGCCTCCCCCTGCTGGGGAGCCTGCCGCAGTTCGGCAAGAACCCCCTCGCCTTCTTCGAGCGCCTGCGCGGGTACGGGGACATGGTGCGCTGGCGCTTCGGGCGCAACGACTGCGTCTTCATCGCCGACCCCGAGTGCATCGGCGAGCTGCTCACCGAGACGGAGCGCACCTTCGACCAGCCGCTGCTGGGCATCGCCTTCCGTACGGTCATGGGCAACGGTGTCGTGGTGGCGCGCGGCCCGGACTGGCGGCGCAAGCGGTCGCTGGTACAGCCCTCGGTGCGGCCCAAGCAGGTGAAGTCGTACGCCTCCACGATGACGGCGTGCACCGTGGAACTTGCCGACACCTGGACGGGCGGCGAACGCGTCGACATCAAGCGGGAGATGGCGGCTCTCACGCAGAAGATCGCCGTCCGCACCATCTTCGGGGTGGACACACCGGCCGACGCGGAGTCGATGGGCCGCGCCATGGACATCGCCCAGCAGGAGATCGGCAAGGAGTTCAGCGGTCTCGGCGCCGTCCTGCCCGACTGGGTGCCGACTCCCGGGCGGGCCAGGATCAAGAAGGCCGCCGCAGTGATCGACGCGGAGGTCGGGCGCGTGGTGGCCCGCCATCGCGACGGGGACGGGGAGCGCCCCGACCTGCTGAGCCGGCTCCTCACCGCGGTGGACGAGACCGGGGCGCACCTCTCCGACAAGGAGATCCGCGACGAGACCGTCACGCTCTACATCGGCGGCCACGAGACGACCAGCTCCACGCTGGTGTGGGCCTGGTATCTCCTCTCCCGCAACCCGCAGGCGCTGGCGGCACTCACCGGGGAGCTGGACCGGGTCCTCGGCGACCGGGAGCCGGGGATCGACGACTACGCGCAACTGACCTACGCCCAGGCGGTGGTGAAGGAGACCCTCCGGCTGTATCCGACGATCTGGCTGGTCACCGGGATCGCCAAGGAGGGAGCGCGCATCGGCGGCGTACCGATGCCGGAGGGCACACGGGTGTGGAGCAGCCAGTGGGCCACGCACCGGGACGAGCGGTGGTTCCCGGAGCCCGAGGCGTTCCGTCCGGAGCGCTGGGACGCGGAGGAGGGGGACGACATCCCGGAGTACGCCTGGTATCCGTTCGGCGGCGGGCCCCGGGTCTGCCTCGGTACGCGCTTCGCGATGGTCGAGGCGGTGCTGATCCTCGCCGTCCTGGCGCGCCGCTTCGAACTGGAGGTGGACCCGGGCACCGTCAACCCCGTACCCACGCTGACGCTGCAGCCGGACCGGGAGGTCATGGCGACCGTACGGGCGCGCTGAACGCGCCGACGGGTGAAGCCGGACGGGAACGCTTGACCTCAAGTTTGCTTGAGGTCCTAGCGTGCCCTGCATACCGACCGACCCGGAGGCACAGCATGGACATGGAAGTCACCGCGTGGCATTCAATGCACAGCACGATGAACGCGCAGAAGGACCGCAGGCCGTTCTCCCGGGCCACACTGCACCGCATCGCGGCGTTCGCACGGCCGCACCGGAGCAGGATCCTCCGGTTCCTCCTCCTCAGTGTGGTCACCGCCCTGCTGGCGGTGGCCACACCGGTGCTGGCGGGGCGGGTCGTCGACGCGATCGTGCAGGGCCGGGAAGCCGGGACGGTCACACGGCTCGCCCTGCTCATCGCTCTGATCGCCGTGGCGGAGGCGGGGCTCGGGCTCCTCGTCCGGTGGCTGTCGGCCACCCTCGGTGAGGGACTGATCCTCGATCTGCGTACCGCCGTGTTCGACCACGTCCAGCGGATGCCCGTCGCCTTCTTCACCCGCACCAGGACCGGCGCGCTGGTCAGCCGGCTCAACAACGATGTGATCGGCGCCCAGAGGGCGTTCAGCAACACGCTCTCCGGTGTCGTCTCCAACCTCGTCACCCTGCTGCTGACCCTGGCCGTGATGCTCACGATCTCCTGGCAGATCACACTGCTCGCCCTGGTGCTGCTGCCGGTGTTCGTCGTCCCCGCCCGCCGGATGGGCGCCCGGATGGCGGACCTCCAGCGGGAGGCCGCCGGCCACAACGCCACCATGGGTACCCAGATGACCGAGCGCTTCTCGGCGCCGGGCGCGACCCTCATCAAGCTCTTCGGACGCCCCGCCGACGAGTCCGCGGAATTCGCCGCCCGTGCGGGCCGGGTGCGGGACATCGGCATCCGTACGGCGATGCTCCAGTCCACCTTCATCACGGCGCTCACCCTGGTGTCGGCACTTGCCCTCGCCCTGGTCTACGGGCTCGGCGGCCACTACGCGCTGCGCGGCAGCCTGGAGCCCGGGGCCGTCGTCGCCCTGGCCCTGCTCCTCACCCGGCTCTACGCGCCGCTGACGGCACTGGCCGGAGCCCGGGTCGAGGTGATGAGCGCCCTGGTCAGCTTCGAGCGGGTCTTCGAGATCCTCGACCTGAAGCCCCTGATCGCCGAGAAGCCCGACGCCCGCCGGGTACCGGACGGGCCGGTGTCCGTGGAGTTCGACGGGGTCTCCTTCGGCTACCCCTCCGCCGACAAGGTCTCCCTCGCCTCGCTCGAAGAGGTCGCCACCCTCGCCTCGGGGGGCGGAACGCAGGTTCTGCACGACGTCACCTTCACCGCGGGACCGGGCCGGATGGTCGCGCTCGTGGGATCGTCCGGAGCCGGGAAGTCGACGATCGCGCAGCTGCTCCCCCGGCTGTACGACGCCGACGCCGGCGCCGTACGGCTGAACGGCGTCGACGTACGCGACCTGACGGCCGATTCCATCCGGGAGACGCTCGGCATGGTCACCCAGGACGGGCACCTCTTCCACGAATCGGTGCGCGCGAACCTGCTGCTCGCCCGGCCGCAGGCGACCGAGGAGGAGATCTGGGACGCGCTGCGCCGCTCACGTCTGGACGGTCTGGTGGCATCGCTGCCCGAAGGACTGGACACGGTGGTCGGCGAGCGCGGCTACCGGCTCTCCGGCGGCGAGCGCCAGCGGCTCACCATTGCCCGGCTGCTGCTGGCCCGTCAGCGGGTGATGATCCTGGACGAGGCGACCGCGCACCTGGACTCCACCTCGGAGGCCGCCGTCCAGGAGGCACTCGCCGAGGCCCTGGAGGGCCGTACGGCCGTGGTGATCGCCCACCGCCTGTCGACGGTGCGGGCAGCCGACCTGATCCTGGTCGTCGAGGACGGACGGATCGTCGAACGGGGCACGCACGACGAGCTGCTGGCCGCCGGAGGGCGGTACGAGGAGCTGCACCGCACCCAGTTCGAGCGGCCTGGAGCCGAGGAGGCGGCCCGGCCCGTCCGTTGACCGGGGTCTCTCGTCCACGCCTGTGCGGGAGGACGACGGCGCGGACGAGAGCCCACACGTCGTGGACCTGGCGGTTCACGCGGACCCGTATCCGCAGGTGCATGGGATTCGACGTGGCGTTCCGACCAGCCGGAGGCGGCCTGTCGACGTTGCGAGCCTTCGGGCCCCGCTCGTAACGTGACCGGTGTCCGTCGAGCCGACCGACCCCGCCGCGGCCTGCACGGTCGGCGTCGGCAGGCCCGGCCGCCCTCGGGACCGGCCGGGCCCGAACAGCCCCTCCTACCGCTGAAACCGGGTACGAATGAGTCAGTCACACTCCGCCTTCGGCGCATGGCACCGGCCGATGGTCGCCCGCCTCGCCGGCGAGGAGCACCGCACGGCGACCACGCTCGAGCTGTTCTTCGACCTGTGCTTCGTCACCGCCGTCGCCCAGGCGTCGGGAGCCTTCGAGCACGAACTCGTCGAAGGCCACATCGCCCACGGGGTCCTCGGCTACGCGATGGTGTTCTTCGCGATCTGGTGGGCCTGGATGAACTTCACCTGGTTCGCGTCCGCGTACGACACCGACGACGTCCCGTACCGGCTGCTCACCCTGGTCCAGATCGCAGGTGCGCTCATCCTGGCCGCTGGTGCGGCGGAAGCCCTCGAACACGAGGACTTCACCGTCATCACCTGGGGCTACGTCGTCATGCGGCTCGCCATGGTCACCCAATGGCTGCGCGCGGCCCGTTCCGATCCCGAACGCCGGCGCTGCTGCCTTCGCTACGCGACCGGAATCCTGATCGTGCAGGCCGGCTGGGTCGCCCGCCTGGCCGTGCCCGACGACTGGGGGCTGCCCCTCTTCGCGGTCCTGGTCGTCGCCGAGCTCGCCGTACCCGTCTGGGCCGAGAGCGCGGGCATCACCACCTGGCACCCCCACCACATCGCCGAACGGTACGGCCTGTTCACCCTGATCGTCCTCGGTGAGACCATCACCGCGGCGACGGTGGCCGTCCGTACCGCCCTCGACGACGAGGCCGCGCTCGGAGACATCGCGACCCTGGTCATCGGCGGGCTGCTCACCGTCTTCGCCCTGTGGTGGCTCTACTTCGCCCAGAACGCACCCAGCCGGCTCACCGGCCTCAGGTCCGCGATCCTCTGGGGCTACGGCCATTACGCCGTCTTCGCGTCGGCCGCAGCCGTGGGCGCGGGGCTGGCCGTCGGCGTCGCCCACACCACCGGTCACGGTCACCTCTCCGACCGTGCCGCCGCAGCGGCGTTCACCGTCCCGGTGGCCGTGTTCATCACCCTGGTGTGGCTGCTCCACCACCGGGGGGAGGAACTCCGCAGCCGGAACGACCTCATCCACCCCGTGGCCGTCCTCGCCGTGCTGGCCATGACGTTCACCCCGGGCCCGGTCCTCGCCACCGGCATCATCGCCGCCGCGCTCGTCGCCGCGACGCTCGTCGTGGCGGCGCGTGCGCGCGGCGGAGCGGATCTCTCCGAAGCCGGTGCGAAGACCGGGCGGGCCGAGGGATAGGTGTCCGGGCCCACCCGGCACCGCAGCACGCGGAGTTCCTACGTGAAACGCAGCTCCGCGGGGTGCGCCACGCGTCGCAGGAGCGGCAGCGACGTCGCCGAGGCCAGCAGGCAGGCCGCGTAGACCGTCACGGGGACGAGCAGCGGCAGCAGGGGGACGGGGCCGCCCACGAGGGTGGCGTACGCCAGGTACACCACCGTCCCTCCGGCGCCCGCGAGCAGAAGCGCGGGCGCCAGGGGGAGCGCGGTCTCAAGGAGCGTGGCGCGGGCCAGGACCCCGTGGGGCACCCCGGCGGCGGCCTGTGCCGCCAGGCCCCTGCGGCGGGTGGCCAGCGACTCGGCGGTGCCCACGGCGAGGCCGCAGAGACTGATGGCGAGGGCGATCAGCACGGCGGCTCCGGCGAGGTCGATGCCGGTGGTGTAGAAGGCCAGATCCACCGGCCGGTAGCCGTCCTCCCCCAGCGCCGTGAGCAGTACCCCGCGGACCCCCACGAAGCCCACGCCGACGACCGTGACCAGCAACAGGGCGGCATGGGTGCGGGCGGCCGCCCACGGGTCGTGCGCGAGGCGGCTCGCGGCGATGAGCACCGCCGGGCTCTTCGCGCGGAGGGTGAGCCTGCGGCCCATGAACGCCGCGAACGCCCCTGTCACCCAGATCGCGCCCGCCCCGGTGAGGAGCACCAGGCCGAGGACCAGCAGTGCGAGCGGCTTCATGCTCCTGCCGCCCGGGGACAGATGGAGCAGTGCCGCCACGGCGATCAGCCCGACCGCGAGCAGGGAGGCGAGCACCGCACGGCGCCTTTGGTCCGGGCCCGTCCTCAGCACATGGTCGAGGGGCGAAGCAACCACGTGGCGCAGGGCGAAGACGCTCACCAGCGCGGCGACCACCGGCACTCCGAGCACGACCACCACGAAGCCCGCCCAGGCCACCGGAGGCGGGGTGTGTCCGACCACGGTGAGGAGCACGGCGAACGCGGCGAAGCCGGCCGACGAGCCGGCCAGGCAGGCGAACGCGGCCTCCACGGCGGCGATTCTCCGCACCTGTGCGGGTGATGCGCCGGCGAGCCGCATCCCGGCCATCCGCCGATGACGGTGCACGGCGCCGATGCGCGCGCACTGGCCGAGGAAGCCGAGCACCGGGACCAGCAGGAGCACGAGCGTGAACACCACCCCGGCACGCTCGCCGGGGTGGTTGAGCAGTCCGTGTACGTACGGGATCGACACCTGCCCCTGAACAGCGGCGATCGTCGCTGCCGCGAGGGCGAAGCCCGTGGCGAGCAGGGCGCCCAGGACGGTGAGCGAGATCCTCCACCACTCGCGGCGCTCCGAGCCGCGCGCGAGGATCCAGGCGATGCGGATGTCAGCCTTCACGGCGCGCCGCCTCCTGACCGAGGACATCGGCCGAGCCGGAGTGGACGGCCCCGTCCCGCAGCCACACCTCGCGGTCCGCGTACGCCGCGATCTGGGCGTCGTGGGTGATCAGCAGCACGGCGGTGCCCGACTCCCTCGCGGTGTGCACCAGAGCCGTCATCACCTGTTCCCCGGCGAGGGTGTCGAGGGCCCCCGTCGGCTCATCGGCGAAGACCGCCTTGGGCCCGGTGACCAAGGCCCTTGCCAGTGCGACCCGTTGGCTCTGACCGCCGCTCATCCCGCCGGGACGGAGGTCTGCCTGACCACGGACGCCGAAACGCTCCAGCCACTCCCCCGCCCGCTGGTGCGCGGGGCCGCGACGGATCCCCGCGAGCAGCAGCGGCAGCGCCACGTTGTCGAGCGCGGTGAGCTCGGGGATCAGCTGCCCGAACTGGAACACCACCCCGAAGTCGCTGCGCCGCAGCTCGCTGAGCCGGTCCTCGGGCAGTCGGCCGAGCTGTTCGCTCCCGTAGGTGACGACGCCTTCGCCGGGGCGGACGATCCCCGACAGGCAGTGCAGCAGGGTGGACTTGCCGCTGCCGCTCGTGCCGGTGACGGCCAGGATCTCGCCCTCGTGGAGGTCCAGGGAGGCGCCCCGCAAGGCCTCGGTCCTTCCGTACGACTTCCGCAGACCGCGCGCCGAGATCAGCGCGGCCGCCTCCGAGGACGACTGCTGTTCTTCCCGTGTGCTCATGCTGCGTTGACCTCCGCGGTCAGGGTGTCGATGCGGGCCGTGGTGGTGGTCATCCACCGCACGTCGGCGTCGAGATGGGCAAGGGCGTAGTCGGCGGAGAGCACCGTGCTGAGATCGGTGCCCGGCGCGGTCTTGAGTGCGGTGAGCTCGCGCATGCGCTCCATGTGGGCGGCGCGCTGGGCCCTCAGGTGCGCGGCGGCGTCCGGCTTCCGTCCGTCCTGTCCTGTCTGTGTGCCGGCTGCCGCGACGAGGATCGAGACCACGACCTTGGCGAAGATCTCGTTCGTCACGAAGGGGGCCGGGGCGGTGATCTCGTCGGCCCACAGGGCCAGTTCGCGTGAGCCCTCCTCCGTCGAGCGGTAGAGGGTGCGCTCCGGACCGCCGTCGGAACCGGTGCCGTCGACTGCGGCCAGACCGTCCCGCACCAGGCGCTGCAGAGTCGTGTAGACCTGCCCGTAGGCGAGCGGGCGGGCCTGCGGGAAGCGTGCGTCGTACTGCCGCTTCAGGTCGTAGCCGTGGCAGGGACCGGCTGCGAGCAGGCCCAGAAGGACGTGTCGGGTGCTCATGCGACGGACTATATCCTCAGTACATGTACTGAGTGAATAGTCATAGGGAGGGATATCCCGCGGGATCGGCACGCCGGGAATCGGGGGCACGACAGGGCGCCCCCACCTGCCCGCTGTCCGGGGCCGGGACG
>NZ_JBHWZS010000264.1:0-11940 GCF_042728155.1 Streptomyces sp. NPDC060209 | reverse complement strand
CCCGAGGGGGGTGGGGGGCAGCCGCCGGACGGTCAGCCGGCCGGGGCCACAGGCGCCTCCCAGGAGACCCATCGTTCCTGAGGGACGAAGCCCATCGCCTCGTTGAGGGCGATCATCGGGCGGTTGTCGTCGGCGTTGGCCGTCTCGATCAGCCGTACCCCGGGCTCGTACTCGCGTACATGGGCGAGGTTGGCGAGCTTGAGCAGCAGACCCAGGCGGTGGCCCCGGTGGGCGGGGGCCACCACGGTCATGCCCTGGAGGGCGTGCTCCGGGTTGCCGGTGGTCTTGGAGACGCTGGTGAAGCCGGCCAGTTCGCCGGTCGCCTCGTGGACGGCACCCACGTGGTAGGCGCGCCGCCCGCGGCCCACCCGCATGCGCTCGTAACGCCGCACATGACTGGCGCGGATCGCCTCGGGCCCCTGGCCCCAGGTCTCCGGCAGGCTCGCGCCCAGCGACGTGCCGAGTTCGGACACGGCGATCGCGAAGGCGTCGGGGGTGATGGTCCCCCACCGCTGGAGCCGGTAGCCGGCCGGGACCTCGGGGATGCCGTCTGCCGACGGGTCGTGCCGGTCCAGGTCGAGCCACTGGTGAACGCCCTCCGGGCCTGCCGAGGGGGTGGCGCCCAGCGCCAGGGCGAACGCGGCCGGGCCCTCGTCCCGGGGCTGCCCGCCGGGCAGCGACTGGGTCAGAGTGGCGATCAGGAGGCTGCGGCCGTGCTGCTCGGCCAGGGCGCGCGCCCGCCGGAAGAGGGCGGTCCCGATCCCCTGGCGGCGTTCCTTCGGCGCGATCAGCAACTGGTCGACGACGGCGACCGGCGCCCCGTCGGGGAACACGAGGCGGAGCGCGCCGACGGCCTGCCCACCGAGCAGGACGACCTCACCGGCGAGTTCGGTGTCCGGCGGCGCGAAGCGCACCGAGCCGGTCAGGTCGGCCGCGCATGGCGGGGCGGCGGAGAGCGGAACGTCCTCGGCGCTGTCCGTGGTCAGCCGGAGCCAGGCGTTGAGCGTGGCCGTGTCGCCGGTGTCCAGCGGGACGAAGCGGAGATCGGCTGCTGGGTTGTTCATACGTTGTCGTTCTCCCGGTCGGTGCGGGTATCGGCGACGCCCATGGACTGGATGTCGTACAGGCCGAAGGCGGGGTGGACATAGACGTTGGTGGCGCGAGGGCCCCGGTAGTGCAGGGTCTTGTCGTGGACCAGCGGGAGGATGACCGCGTGGTCCATGACCCGGCGCTCCACCTCGCGCCACAGATCCGCGCGGGTGCCGTGGTCGGCGGTGTGCAGTCCGGTGTCGATCAGTTCGTTGATCTTCGGGTCGTCGAGCTCGGCGATGTTCCAGTTGCCGCCGCCGGGGCGGATCAGCCGGCCGTCCACCAGAGGGGCCAGGAAGCCGTACTCGGTGGGGAAGTCGGCGCCCCAGTCCGTGACGATCAGGCCGAGCCCGTGCTTGCGGATCGTCTCCGGGGAGCCCGCGCCCTGGCTGAAGTACGTCGCGACGTCGAGCTCCTTGACGGTCAGCCGGATGCCGACCCGGGCCAGGGACTCCACGACGGCGTCGGCGACCAGCCTGAACTTGCCGCGTTGCGTGCCGATGACCGCGTCGAAGCCGTCGGGCAGCCCGGCGGCGCGGAGTTCGGCGCGTGCGGCGTCGAGGTCCCCACGCAGATCGGGGCCGGTCGGATAACGGTCCAGCGGTTGGTGGGCGGGAAGTCTCGGCGGGAAGAGCGCGGTGGTCAGATCGCCCCCGGTGACCGGGCCGCCGCGGGCCTCCTGGAGCAGGATCTTGTCGGCCGCGTAGTGCACGGCCCGCCGTACGTGCACGTTGTCGAAGGGCGGGATGTGCGGCTGGAGCGAGACGAAGTGCAGGAAGCTCGTCTTCGGGTTGTCGGTGCGCGAGCGCAGCACCGGGTCGTCGGCCAGGCGAGCCTGGGCGGCGTGCTGGAGGCCGCGGCCCTCCAGGTTGATGTCGAATTCCCCCGCCGTGAGCCGCTCATCCATGTCGTCCAGGTCGAGCCCGATGGTGATGTCCACCAGGTCCGGGAGCGCGGGCCGTACAGGGTCGGTGGCCCGGTCCCAGTGGGGGTTGCGCTCCAGCAGGAGCCTGCTTCCCGGCCGGTGCGCGGCGACCCGGTAGGGCCCGGTGCAGCGCGGGCCCTCGCCGTAGCGGGCCCCGGTGTCGGAGTGGCGGGGCACGGGGGCGACGCAGGGCTGGGCCATCAGATGGTCGAAGTCGGAGAAGGGGGTGCGCAGCCGGAAGACGACCGTGCGGGGGTCGGGAGTGAGGACGGCGGGCAGGCCGTCACCGCCGCCGTCCCGGTACGGCCCGGCGTACGGGCGGTCCGGGTCGTCCAGCAGCGGCACCAGGTAGGTCGGGCCGCCGGGGAGCACGTCCTGGGCGAATATCCGCTGGACGGCGTACCGCACGTCGGCCGAGGTCACTGGCGTGCCGTCGTCGAAGCGGACACCCTCGCGGAGCCGGTAGGTCCAGGTCCGGTTGCCGTCGCTCGGCACCCCCGGCGCTTCGGCGAGGTCCGGTACGGGGACCAGGCCCGCCGGTCCCGGGTCGGTGGGGTAGGCCATCAGGGTGCGGTTGAGCAGGCGTTGCAGCAACCACACCCAGACGTAGTAGGTCCGCGCGGGGTCCAGGGAGTCGACGTCGGCTGAGGAGACCAGTCGCAGGGTGCCCCCGCGCCGGTCGGAGGAGTTGACCATCGCTCCGAGGGCGGCGTTCCAGCCTCCGCCTTCCTGGAGATCGTCGGCGGCGCTCATCGTGTAGTCGTCTCCCGGTCGTCGGCGGGTGCGCCCGCGGTGTCATCGGTGCCGGCCACCGGCAGCAGATAGGAGCGCTGTTCACTGGCCCGGCAGCCCCGCGCCAGCTTGGCCCCGACGCTGCCGATCCCGGCGTGCAGGACGGTGGCGCCCTCCTTGGCCGCGGCGTCCAGCACCTGGTAGTACAGGACGTCGTAGTAGAGCGGCAGCCTGCCCTGGGCCTCGTAGTCGAACCCGGCGCGGTGGCCGTACCACTGCTCCTCACCGCGGGCCCGGGACCGCAGCACCATGCCGAAGCCGATGACGGTGCCGCGCTGCCGGGCCACGGACACCAGGACGTCGTCGCCCATGATCTCGGCGATCCGGCCGATCATGCGGGCGGAGCCCTCGTCGCTGGCCGGATTGCCGTACTTGCGCAGGAGGTTGGCGTCGAGCTGCCCCAGGCGGGGGGCGAGCGCCTGGGTGAGCGGCTCGACGTTCACCTCGACGCCCGCCTCGGTGAGCGCCCGGCGTTCAAGGCGCACCCGGCGGCGGCGGTGGGCGCTCATCTCCTCGACGAACTGCTCGAATCCGCCCTGCGGGATGTCCAGCCAGGCGTAGTGGTCGGAGGGGTGGTTGCTGTAACCGCGGCGCTCCAGCAGGGCGACCAGAGACGTGTCGCGTACGTCGACGTGCGGGAAGCAGACGGTGGCCGCCTTCCGGTCCGCCGCCATCGTCTCGGCCCTCTCCAGCAGGGCGTCGAGGTCCTCCTCCGTGGCGTCGGCGGAAGCGAGCGTCCGGGTGCGGCCCAGGTGCCGTCCTCCGCACACCAAGGAGGGCAGCAGGCTGTCCGGGTCGCCCCCGGCGACGTCGCGAAGCACGCCGGCGGCCTCCGGAACGTCCTGCTCCAGGGCGCGCTTCAGCATGGCGTCCGGGCGTGCGAGCAGCCAGGCCACGGAGGTGTCGGCCCAGGCCGTCACCAGCCCTGCGACCGGAGCGCCGCCCCGCTCGCGTACCAGGAAGTCCATCGCCGTACCGGAGTTGTGTTCCTGCACGGTGAGCCACCGCGGGGTCTGGAAGAAGTCCTCCGCCCCCAGCAGCGAGCTCCAGCCCGCCGCCTCCAGTCCGGACGCGTTCGCTACCGCCCGTACGCCGTCCGGGCCCGCCGGTGCGGCAGGTTCGGTATACGGGCTCACCGAATCTCGTCCTCGACGACGAAGTCCAGCAGGGCCGCGGCCTTGTCCGCGAGCTCCTGGGCGGCGACCCGGTCGGGGCCGTTGCAGTAGGTGAAGCCGACGCAGGAGGAGTTGTCCATGCGCTGCAGCAGTTGGTCGCCCTTCTCGACGTGCAGCAGCACCTGGACGTTCTCCACGGCCGCCGCGGCCTCCAGCCCGTCGATGCGTGCGAGGGTCCCGCGCCGGGTGGGGTAGATCATGCGGACGGCGGCGCCGCCTCGGTGGACGACGGGCTCGATCGGCGGGGTGACGCCGATGGTGAGCAGCCAGGCGTCCAGGATCGGGCTGCGGCCGGTGACGTCGGTCACCAGCATGGTCATGCAGCTGGACGGGGTGCGCGGGTTGGCCTCGATGATCCGCCATCCGGACTCGGTGCGCCGGACCTCGGTGTGACAGGGGCCGTGCCGGTATCCGATCATCTCCAGCGTCGTGCGGACCACCTTGTACAGCTCGTCGCGCTCGTCGTCGGGGAGCGGTACGGGGAAGGTGTGCCCGCACTCGATATAGGCGGGGTCGCCGAAGAGGTCCTTGGAGGTGACACCGAAGACATGGGTGTGCCCGTCCACGGTCATCGTCTCGACGCTGACCTCCTCGCCCTCGACATACTGCTCCAGGAGGACGTCACCGGTGCGGGGCTGGCCGCGCAGGCTGTGCCGGACCGTGGAGAGCTCCTCCCACGCCTCGACGAGCCCGGCCATGTCGTCGACTCTGCGCACCCCGTAACTGATCGCCTCGGCCGGGGGCTTGGCGATCATCGGGAAGCCGAGCCGACGGGCCGCTTCGTCGAGCTGGCCCCGGTGACCGACCAGCACATGAGGGATGTTGAACGGCTGGTCGCCGAGCGCGATCCTCAGGTGGTCCTTGATGTTGGCGGTACGCACGGCGGCCGGGTCGGGGCCGGGCAGGCCGAGGCGGCGAGCGGCGTCCGCCGCCAACTCGGTGTGGTAGTCGGAGAACGAGGTGAGGCCGTCCACCAGGGGCGTGCCGTCCTCGCCGGTGACCACGGCCAGCACTGCGTCGAGGTCGGTCGTGTCGACGTCGATCACCCGGTCCACTATGGCCAGCGGGTGGGTCTCCCAGGCGTGTCCATGGGTGTACCAGGACCGGTCACCCGTCAGCAGCCACACTTCGAGGCCGTGTTCCTGAGCTTGCTCCAGGCCCAGGACGAACGGGTGGTTCTGCATGTGCTCGACGATCGCGATCCGCTTTCCGGCGAACTGCGCGTAGTCGGCCAGAGGTGTTGTCATCGGACGCCTCCCGTGTGGGTGATGTGCAATCGACCGGTTCCGGGTTCTCGTGTTCAGTTGAACCGCCTCCGGCCCGGCGGTGCCATGGATGGGACGGCAGGACGCATAGGCGGCGGGCGAGGCGCATAGGAGGGGCCCGGGTCGCTCGGAAGCGCCCGGCAGGACCGTCCGGAGGTTCGACAACCGCGCACGGAAGCAGGGACGCCTCCGCGATGCCGCGCCCGGTGGGTCGCGAGACGGGGCGGGCGGGAAGGGACCACCCACCCACCGGCACGGGCCGCCACGCCGCCCTGCCACCGGGAACGGGACGGAGTGCTGTGCCAACGCTCAGCCGAGCTTCTCGCCCCTGCCGGCCGACAGCCGGCGATCACGACGGCGTGGGACTCACGGGCCCCCAAAAAGATCAAGGGCCGGTTTCGGATTTCTCCCAAACCGGCCCTGATCTGCGACTCTCTCGAGTCGGGACGACAGGATTTGAACCTGCGACCCCTTGACCCCCAGTCAAGTGCGCTACCAAGCTGCGCCACGTCCCGCTGTCCGTCTGACCTGGGGTTTCGCCCTGGCCGAACGCGCAAGAGAACAATACCGCACTTGCACCGGTGCTCACGAACCCGTTTCCGCGGGCTTGACCTCAACCTAACTTGATGTCGAACGCTGAGGCCCATGACGAACACGATGCCCCCGCCGGTCCACGGCTACGACGAGCTGGACCGGCTGATGAGTCTCATGACCGGTGACGAGAAGCACGGCCCCGCCGCGACCTCCACCCTGGACGCCCTCTGGGTGCTGTACGACCGGGTGCTGCGGGTCTCGCCCCACATGGTCGACTCCCCCGGCCGCGACCGGTTCCTGCTCTCGAAGGGGCACGGCCCCATGGCGTACTACGCAGTGCTGGCCGCACGCGGCTTCTTCGGGGAGGAGCTGCTCACCGGCTTCGGGTCGTACGACTCGCCGCTCGGGCACCACCCCGACCGGCTGCTGGTGCCGGGCGCCGAGATCGGCAGCGGGTCGCTCGGGCACGGGCTCCCGCTCGCCGTGGGCAGCGTGCTGGGGCTGCGGGCACAGGGTCTTACGGACCCCCGCGTGTGGGTGCTGACCGGCGACGCCGAGCTGGACGAAGGCAGCAACCACGAGGCGATCGCCTACGCGGGGCCGGCAGGGCTCGAGCAGCTGCATTGCGTGGTGATCGACAACGCCTCGGCGACGCACGCCAGGCCGGGCGGCATCGTGGCCCGCTTCGAGGCCGCCGGATGGTCGGCCCTGACCGTGGACGGCCGGGATCACGAGTCCCTGCACGCCGCCTTCACCGCGCCGCACCCCGGCCGGCCGCACGCCGTGGTCGCCCGCGTGGCACCCGGCCGCTGATCATCCGCACCCGAACAGGACGAAGGACACCCCCATGGACACCATGCGAGACCGCTTCATCGCCACCACCACCCGCCTGCTCGACGAGGATCCCCGCATCGCACTGGTCCTCGCCGAGATCAGCCGCGACGGTTTCGGCCGGGCCGAGCGGGCCCATCCGCACCGGGTGATCAATGTCGGGATCAGGGAGCAGCTGCTCATCGGCGCGGGCGCCGGAATGGCCCTCACCGGGGTGCGGCCGATCATGCACACCTTCGCGAGCTTCCTCGTGGAGCGCCCCTTCGAGCAGGTGAAGCTGGACCTCGGGCATCAGGGGGTGGGTGGGGTGCTCGTCAGCGCCGGGGCCTCGTACGACTGGCCGGCCGGGGGCTTCACCCACATGTCGCCGGGCGATGTCGCCCTCCTGGACACGCTCGACGACTGGACGGTGCACGTCCCGGGCCACCCCGACGAGGCCGAAGCGCTGCTGCGGCGGGCCGTCGCGGGGGACGGCCGTGTGTACGTACGCCTCTCCCTCCAGTCGAACAGCACGGGCCGCCCGGTCACGGGCCCGGGCTTCAGCACCGTGCGGACGGGAACCGGCGGGGTGGTGATCGCCGTGGGGCCGATGCTCGACAACGTCCTCGACGCGACGGAGGGCCTGGACGCGACCGTGCTGTACGCGACGACCGTGCGCCCCTTCGACGCGGCCGGTCTGCGCCGTGCGGCCGGCACGCACAGCGCGGCGGACGTCGTGATCGTCGAGCCGTACCTGGCCGGAACATCGACGACGGTGACCAACGACGCCTTGGCCGACCTGCCCCACCGGGTACTCGGGCTGGGCGTGGGCCGGGGCGAACTGCGCAGGTACGGGCAGATGCCGGACCACCTCGTGGCGCACGGACTCGACGCGCAATCGCTGCGGCAGCGGATCAGCGGTTTCCTGCACGTCTGACACCCCTGAACCGTCCCCGAGGGCTGCGGGCTCAACCCCGGGAGCGCGCGGGGCTCCGCAGGGGCGGCCCCACTGACCCGGCATGGCTGTGAACGGTGACGGCACCCCGGGTCAGGGGTTCGCTGCCTCCCGGTGCTCGATCTGTACGACGATTTCCCGGGCCAGCAGCTTGATGGTGTCGAGTCCGGCCCGGCCCCAGGCGCGCGGCACGGTGTCCACGGCGCAGACCGTGCCGAGCGCGACGCCCGTACGGTCGATGAGCGGGGCCCCGAGGTAGGAGCGGATGCCTATGTCGTCGACCACGGGGTTGCCCGCGAAGCGCGGGTAGTCGCAGACGTCTTCCAGCACCAGGGCCTTGCGCCGCACGAGCACGTGCGGGCAGTACCCGGCGTCCCGGGCCAGATAGCGGCTGCCGCGGGTTCCGGACGCTGCGGCGGCGCCCAGGTCGGCTCCGCCCCGGAGACCGGCCGGGGTGTGCAGCCCTGCGAAGAACTGCCGGTTCTCGTCGATGAAGTTGACTATCGAGAACGGTGTCGCGGTCACCTCGGCCACCCGGTCGGCGAGGGCGTCGAAGCTGTCGAACGAGGCGTCGGGGCGCTCTCCCAGGCCGAGCCTCCGCAGCCGTGCGCTCCGGCGGGATCCGTCCCGGTCGACGGGCGTGAGCAGCGGCCGGCCGGCCCCGTACGGGGTCACGGATGTGCTCCGAATCCCGAGAGCGGCGCGGGCGCCGTGGCGTTGATGAGGTGCTGGACGAGGGTGACCAGCGCCCCGGTTCCCGAGCTGGCGATCCTGGCGTCACAGAGGACGACCGGCACCTCGGGCCCGAGATCCAGGGCCGCCCGCACCTCTTCCGGTTCGTAACGGTAGGCGCCGTCGAACTCGTTGACCGCGACGATGAATCCGATGCCGCGCCGCTCGAAGAAGTCGACGGCCGCGAAGCACTCGGCCAGCCGGCGTGTGTCCGCCAGCACGACCGCACCGAGGGCGCCCTTGGACAGCTCGTCCCACATGAACCAGAAGCGCTCCTGCCCCGGCGTGCCGAAGAGGTAGAGCACATGTTGCTCGGACAGTGTGATGCGGCCGAAGTCCATGGCCACGGTGGTGGCCGACTTGGATTCGATGCCTTCGAGGCTGTCGGTCGCCGCACTGACCTGCGTCAGGAGCTCCTCGGTACTCAGCGGCGCGATCTCGCTGACCGCGCCCACGAACGTCGTTTTGCCGACGCCGAAACCGCCCGCGACCAGGATCTTGAGGGCCACGGGGAAGAATTCGGAGCTCTCAGAGCTGTCGTCGTAGACCATCGAGCACTGCCTCCAGCAGGGATCGGTCGGTTGGCATGTCTTTGAACGCGGGGGCGTGTGCGGTGACCGCCCCGCAGTCGACCAGGTCGGACAGAAGGACCTTGGTGATGACGGCGGGCAGCCGGAGATGGGCGGCGATCTCGGCGACGGACGTGGGTCCTCCGCAGAGCTCGAGGGCCACGGTGTGTTCGGGGCCGAGGTGGACCTGGGGATCGCTCCCCGTCGCCATCACCAGGGAGAGCAGATCGAGCACGGTGGTCGGCCGCGTCCGGCCGTTGCTCACGGTGTACGGGCGGATGAGCCGGCCTGCCGCATCGTCGAGCAACGGCCCGTCCTGCGGGGCCGGCACTCTCACAGCCCCGGGGTGAACGGCGCTCCGGCCGGCTGCCGGAGCGGCGTCATCAGGTAGGGGCGCACGCTCTTGACCAGCATGGCCATCTCGTAACCCAGTACGGCGGCATCCGCCTCGCGGCCCGCGAGGACGGCGAGACAGGTGCCGGAGCCGGCGGTCGAGACGAACAGGAGTGTCGAGTCGAGCTCGACCACGACCTGCCGCACGTCGCCGTTGTCGCCGAAACGGGCCCCGGCACTCCGGCCGAGTGAGTACAGGCCGGCAGCCAGGGCCGCCATGTGATCGGCGCTGTCGGCATCCATGCCGTGAACGGATTTCACCAGGCCGTCCGCCGAGAGGAGGACGGCGCTGCGTGTGTAGGGCACGCGTTGGACCAGGCCGCTCAGCAGCCAGTCGAGGTCCGAGACCTGACCGGACGGCATTTCGCTCGTCATGGTGCATCTACTCCTTGAACATGTTCTCGGTTCGGGGATCCGGTTCGGGCGTCTGCGGTCCCCGGTGTCCCGGGTCCACTCGCTCCGTACCGGTCGTCGCGGTGGTGGTCGGGCTTCGGAACGGCAGCGGGGCGAGACCGTGGGACCGCTGCGCCCCGACGGTCGGAGCCGGGCCGGGGACGGCGGGACCGGCATCATGTGCGTCCGCCGTCTCGGGATCCTCGGCGGTCTGGGCTTCGGCGAGATCGACCCCGCGCCGGAAGGCGGCCATCAGACCGGGGTCATGCAGGACGTTCTCGTCCTCGGCGCGCGGAATCGGGGCTTCCCTGAGCTGCGGAACCAGATGCTCCTGGTTGCTGCGCCTGGGCAGTTGGGGGCGGGCGGGGCCGGACACGGCGGCCGGGGGCGCATCGGCAGGCGCACCGGTGTCCACGGCGGGCCGGGCGGATACGACAGACCCGACCGGCGGGGTGGGCTCGGCGAAGGGGGGGGACCCGAGCGAGGGGGCGGGCTCGGCGGTCCCGACGGGCCGGGCACCCGGTGGGGACGCGGCGAGGTTCGGGCGGTCGACCCGCTCGGCGCGCAGCGGCAGCGGTGGCCCCTCCCCTTGGCGCAGGTCCTTCCGGGGCGTCCTGTCCAGCCGCTGCGGGGGCTCTGCCGCTGTTTGCGGCGGGGCCACGGGCGGCGCGTCGTGGGCCGGCGGCCGGTGCACGGCCCCGGGCGACGGGACCGGCGCCGCGCCGGGTGCCGTCGTCGTGGCATCGATGTCGATGCCCAGGAGGACCTCGGGCAGCACGAGTACCGCCTGCGTGCCGCCGTAGATGTTGCTCTGGAGCCGTACGGCGATGCCGTGTCTGCGTGCGAGGGAGGCGACCACGAACAATCCGATCCGCCCGTCCTGCAGAAGATGTGCGACGTTGACCTGATCGGGGTCGGCGAGCAGGGTGTTCATCCGCTTCTGCTCGGGGCCGGGCATGCCGAGCCCCCGGTCCTCCACCTCCAGGGCGAGGCCGGCGGTGACGCGCTGGGCCCGCAGCAGGACCTGGGTGTGCGGGGCGGAGAACACCGTGGCGTTCTCGACGAGTTCGGCGAGGAGGTGGATCACGTCGGCGACCGCGTGTCCCCGCAGGGTGCCGTCGATCGGCGGGACCAGCTTGACCCGTGGGTACTGCTCGACCTCGGCGATCGCCGAGCGCAGCACTTCCGTCATGGTCACGGGGTTGCTCCACTGCCGCCGCGAGACGGCGCCGCCGAGGACGGCGAGGTTCTCGGCGTGCCTGCGGATGCGGGTGGCGAGATGGTCGACGTGGAAGAGGCCCTTGAGCAGGTCGGGATCCTCCACCTCGTTCTCCAGCTCGTCGAGGATCTGGATCTCGCGGTGCACGAGGGACTGCAGTCGCCGGGCGAGGTTGACGAAGACCTCGACCTTCTGTTCGTTCCCGTTGCTGCGGAACAGTTGCGAGGCCTGGACGACGGCAGCCACCGCGCCGTCCTGCGAGCGGCCCATCTCCTGGGCGAGGAGATCGAAGGGGTCCGCGTCCGGGGCGGCAGGGGGCGTGGCCCGGCGGGCCGGCAGGGGTTCGCCGTCGCGGAGCCGTTCCACGACGCGCTGGAGCTCGGCATGATGCTGAGCACCGGTGCGCCGGAGCGCCAGACAGCGGTCGGTCACCCCGCCGGCGACACGGTTGGCGCCGAGGAAGGCCGCCGCCACGGCCGCCACGGCCAGCGCCCCGGATCCGCCGAGCGCTGCCAGGAGGCTGCCGGACGGGCGCACCCCGGAGGCCCGGATGGTGAAGATGACGGCCGCGGCTCCACTGAGCAGGGCGGCCACGGTCGGCAGGAGGGCGGTGCGCAGCAGCTGTGGTCGCAGGCGGCCGTCGGGCGCGGGTTGCGCGGCACGCGGCCGGCTCGGGGCCGAATGGGAACGGCCACCCGGACGGCCGTGCCGTCCGCCTTCGCGGCGTTCCGGTCGCGCGGTGGGTGCGCGAAGTTGAGACATCATCGTCCTCGGTACGTGGGGCACCAGGAATCGGCATTCGTGTGGTGACACCTACGGTGGTCGGTCAGGCCCGGGTCAACGGCTGGGGCGGGCCCGACCGATATGAGCCCACCGTTGATCACCGGCCACTCACGGTAGTCGTCAATCGCCCATGCTCGGTGTGCAGTTGTCGAAGTTGCCCGCCAGGCGTCCCGCTCTGGTATGACGCCTCGCACGGGCAGCCGAATCCGCCCACCATCAACTCCGGACAATTGGCCGGACGTCGGCACCGCGTGCGAATCGCGCGGGGCCGGCCAAGGAGGATCCGGGCGTACGAAGGAGCGGGGA
>NZ_JBHWZS010000263.1:0-11968 GCF_042728155.1 Streptomyces sp. NPDC060209 | reverse complement strand
GGAAGAGGACGGGCCGCGGCGTGTGTGCGGGCGTCGGATCGACTCAGCACTCCTGCCAGATCTGGCCGGCGAATGCCGCGAACGCGTCCTTGGTCTTCCGTCCGGCGATCCCGGTGATGATCGTGTTGGGTCCGACGACTCCGTCGACGGCGAGTGCGGTATCGCCGTAATAGTTGAAAAGCCTCTGCGCTGCCTCCCAGCTGTTGGTGACCAGCTGCCCGTCGATCGTGCCGGGGTTGAAGTTCCAATAGCGCAGGTCGCACTGCCACTTCTTCGCCTGGGCGGTGCTCAGCCCCAGGTTGACCACCGCGAGCGTGCCGACCTCACCGGTCACCGCCGGCTGCTGGCCCGGCGCGGGAGCCGCTATGGCCGTGCCCGCGGTGCCAGGCCGCCGACGGCGAACCCGACCGCGGCGGTGGCACTGCGAGTGCCTTCGTGAGAGCTCGCATGCTGTTCCCCTCAGTTGACGCGCGATGAACGGAACCGGCCGCACCTCCCGGCTCCGCGACGAGACTGCGGCTTCGGCGCGATGTCCCGCCACAGTTGACGCAGAAGTGGCATCGTCCCGGGAACGTCCCAGACGCTGACCTGCTGAAACGTTGCCCGCCGAGTCACTACGACGGGACGCCCGGGGGCGGGCGATGACCGATTCTGCAGGAGGGCGGGACGCACGTACGCCGTGACGGCTGATGCAGAATGAGGCCGGGACATCGAGGTCCGGGCAGAACCCGCAGCCTGCGCGAAATGGCGCGCATGGGACTCCCCCTTCTCTGGCCTCGCCCATGGGCCCTTACCTCAGGAGCATCGTGGGCCTCGGACCTTGTCGTCCGTGCAGGGAACTTTGTCAGTAGTGGGCCGCTGCAAGTTGACGCTGCATCAGGCGAGGGCGGGCCCTGCGTGTGACCCGTCGAAGCCGTTGCGCAGCGAGATCAAGCCCCTCCAAAGTGATGTCGGGAACCATTCGTCTGGAGGGGGGCTTGCGGGGGGGTGCCCCTAATTCCTTCGTAAGGACTGCAGTGGTGCCGGGTTGGCTTCACGGCAGTGTTCGAGTGGTGAGGTCCGTTACGCATGCTGCGACCCTGGCCCGTGAGGCCTCTGGGTAGACCGTGTGGACGGCCGCGCCGCGGTGGTGACGGCTCGTGAGTGCTGGATGGATGCCTTGGGTGCCCCGGGCAGACGATGCCTACACATAGAGCGGCGACGTCCGGTTTTCCCGTAGCCGTCACCACCGATCGCCTTGATCACTCGTTGGAGTGGTGGTGCGAGCCCGTCCCACGGTGACCTCTTGATACGCCCGAGCCGTCCGAGCTCCCGCATAGACCGGGGCCCGCGGGGTGCGCTGGTGCCACGAACGGCTAGTGAGGTGGCGGCCCGGCCCTGGCGGCCGAGGCCTGGAATTAGGTCGCTGCGTGGCCCGCATGCGCTCGTGACCAGCACAAACACATCCGTACCCCTGGGGAGGGAACATCTTGATCTACTGCGGAATCGACTGGGCGGAGAAGACGCACGACGTCGCCCTCGTCGACGACAGCGGCCAGCTCCTGGCCAAGCGGCACATCACCGACGACGCGGCCGGCTACAAGATCCTGCTGGACCTGCTCGCCGAGTACGGAGACACCGAAGAGAACCCGATCCCCGTCGCGATCGAGACCAGCCGCGGCCTGCTCGTCGCCGTGCTGCGGACCGGGAAGCGGCCGGTGTTCGCCATCAACCCGATGGCCGCCGCCCGATACCGCGACCGGCATGCCCTCTCCCGCAAGAAGTCCGACCCCGGCGACGCCCTCGTCCTGGCGAACATCCTCCGCACCGACATGCACGCCCACCGGCCCCTGCCTGACGACAGCGACCTGGCCCGCGCCATCGCGGTCCTGGCCGGGCCCAGCAGGACGCCGTCTGGAATCGACAGCAGCTCGCCAACCAGCTCCGCTCCCTGCTGCGCGAGTATTACCCCGCCGCGTTAGCGGCTTGTGCCAAGTGGGACAACGGTCTGTGCCGCCCGGAGGCCCGCGAGCTCCTCAAGCTGGTCCCCACGCCAGCCAGGGCCGCCCGCCTGACGCGCCCGCAGATCACGGCCGCACTCAAACGAGCCGGCCGTAAGCGCGGCATCGAGGCCGAAGCCGAGCGGCTCTGCGAGGCCTTCCGCCAGGACTGGGCCCACCAGCCGCCCCTGGTCGAGGACGCGCTGGGCAGGCAAATGCTCGCTCTCCTGGGCCAGCTCACGGCCGCCTGCACCGCCGCGGACGAACTCGCCCAGGCGGTGGAGGAAGTCTTCCCGCAGCATCCTGACGCGGAGATCATCCTCAGCTTTCCCGGCCTCGGCACCCAGCTCGGTGCCCGTGTGCTGGCCGAGATCGGAGACGATCGCACCCGCTTCGCCGACGCCCGTGGTCTGAAGGCATATGCCGGCGCCTCACCCATCACCCGGGCCTCGGGGAAGAAGTCGAGCATCACCCGGCGCTGGGTGAAGAACGACCGTCTCAACCGTGCGGGATATCTATGGGCTTTCGCGTCCCTGACGGCCTCCATGGGAGGCAAAGCCCACTACCGGCGCCGACGCGACGAGCACTCCGACTGGCACGCCGCCGCCCAGCGCAATCTCTTCAACCGGCTGCTCGGCCAGCTCTACCACTGCCTCAAAGCCCGCCGGCTGTTCGACGACCGTGTCGTCTTCCCCGCAGCGTTGCCCGTTGCGGCCTGATGGATCCGCTGGACAGCCGGTGAACGGCGAAGTCAGGCAACCCTGTGAGGCATGACCCCGAGAACGAGGCCGTCCAAACCTGCCGGAAGCCGCCCGAAAGTGGCCAGGCGAAAGGGCTGGACTGAATAGAGCTCCCCGTGTTCGTCGATTCCGAGAAGAGCATGGCCGTGGTCGAGCTCACCAACAGGGAAGACCATGACCCCTCTGGCCTCGTTCCAGGCTGCGAAACGGTCCTCCTCACTGCACCAGAGGTTCATGGGGTCCAGGTCGATCGCCTCGCGAGCACGCGTGATTCCGGCACCCCGCGACCCGACCTGCAGACCACCGAACTCCGCCAAGAACTCTTCTGCGGCCGGATGCATCACCAGCTCGGCCTCCGCGAAGCTCACACGCCAGAGGCTGGTGTCCACACGGCGCCCAGGAAACCAGCCTGCCGAACGCAGGGTTGCCTGGGTGACGGGGTCGAGATCGCTCATGCCCGCACATTCTTACGCTGCCAGGACACCCACGCAACTAACTGATCGAGGAGCCCGAGTTGCGGGTTGCTGAGGCGAGTCCGGCGTAGACGGCGAGGTGGGCGGCGGAGGGGAAGCTGCTGCCGTCCCCGACCTCGATGAGGATCCTGGCTCCGGTCCTGATGCCGACTCCCGGCATCGAGATCAGGGCCTGGGAAAGAGGGTGGGCCTCCAGCAGTTTCTCGATCCGCCCGGCCAGGAGTTTGCGCTGGTCGAGCACGGCCTGGAGCGAGGTGGCCAGGCTCGGGACGATCAGCGCGGCCGCCTCGGTGCCGGGGACCACCACGGTCTGTTCGTCCAGCGCGGTGAAGATGTCCTCGACCAGCCGCTCGGCCATGTGTGGTGCCTTCGGCCGCAGCAGCGTGATCAGACGGCGCCGGCCGGCCTTGCGTATCTGGGCCGGGGACCCGAACCGTTCCAGCAGGGCCAGGACGGCCGGGTGCTGCAGCCGCGGGCCCAGGACCCGTTCCAGCGACGGGTGGATCTGGGTGAGCAGGCCGTGGAGCCGGTTCGCGACCCGGGTGGCCTCGCCGGTCAGGTCGTCGTCGAAGCCGACGATCACCGACCAGTCGGCCGCGAGCGGCAGGGCGCCGATCGAGGCCGGCTGGTCGACCTACAAGCACAGTTCCGTGCTTGGCCTGCAACTTCGCGAACAACTCCCGGAGCTTCGGCTCGGTGTTGGGCAGGCGCTTGTCGAACGCCTTCCTTCATGCCGGGCCCGAAGGCCGGGAGCCTCATTGCGGGACCACCAAAAAGGTAATGGGGGGAACGGACCGCGGTACTGCAAGGCCGGCTCGGTGACCGACGCAGACCAAGGTCTGCCTCATGAGCCGGTCCTGGACACCGCGTTCATACCGCCGCGGGCCCGGGAGGAAATGGTCCGGAACGCGGTGAGAGTCCACGGCAGTCGATATCGACCATGGTCCTGCGGCTGAGGGCATCTCCGTTCGCATAGGGCTCGGCACCGTGGGGCCCATCAGGATCTGTTCGGCGGGCGACCGCGGTCAAGATCCGTCGGACCGAGCGGCCCGCCCGGAGGACGAGGAGCCGGCCGTCACTCTCGGTCTCGGGGAGCGCGAGTGCCGCGCGGGGGCAACGGCGAGCGGCTAGCCGGCAGCGGGGCTGTCCAAGACAACGTCGACATTCGGCAGGCCTGGCCACGAGAGACACGGAAACGCCGGGCGGGCCCGGGATCGCTAGGCGGCGAAGACGCGCGCAGAGCAGTCTGGTGGCAATGGCACGCGGCGGAACTACTGGCTCAAGATCACATCATGACCAAGCGGACCGCCTCCGCCCTGCGCAAGCCGTTCACTCGGATCGTCACTGCGGTCGCCCCGCTCCTGGTGGGCACGGTGGCACGCCGCTACACGAGCCCCCGTAACCTGCCCGGCCATCAGCATGAGAGGGAGCAACCGCAGTTGACTGCTTGCCCTCCGGACAGTCAGCGGCGCGTTCTGCAGCCACAGGAGCAGCACCGTTGCAGCGCCGCTACCCAGCCTGTTGGCAGCGCCCTGCAGGAAGTGGCGCCGCGATCACGCCGAGAGAGGAACGGCTCCGTCAAATGCGGCGTCGCCAGGTGCAGCGTAATGGCGGTTTCGCGGCCGAGCATGCGCTCCCTCGAGTGCCTGGCCACCTCAGGGTCGGCCTCGTGCGCGTAGGCGAGCTCGGGGTGGAGCAGCTGGAGCGCGTGCACCAGGAGGTCGCCGGTGACGAGCGCCAGCTCGCGCCCGTCGGCGACCAGCACGCTCTGGTGTCCGGGCGTGTGACCGGGCGTGGCGACCGCGCGCCCGGCGCGCAGCGGCGTGTCCCCGTCGAGGAGCCGGAGCCGACCGGCGGCCGCGAGCGGGTCGGTGAGGGTCTCCCGGAGCTGCGGATTGAGCGTGTCGATGGCGTCGAACTCGGCCCGCTGGAGCAGGTATTCGGCGTTCGGGAAATAGGGGCGCCGGCCGCCGGTCGTGCCGCCGGTCGAAGCGTTGCCGTCCACCGCGCCGCCCGCTGATGGGACGGCCGCCTCGGTCACGACCGCCCACCCGACGTGGTCGGTGTGCAGATGTGTGAGCACCACGGTGTCGACTTCGGCCGGGTCGATGCCGGCGGCGGCCAGCGCCTCGGGGAGCGCACCGGGCACGGGCGCCCAAGAGCCGGCCGGGCTGTCGGCCGGACCGATCCCGGCGTCCACGACGGTGAGGCCCTTGTCGCCGCGGATCGCGTACGCGCGGAACTGGAGCCGCCAGCGGCCCTCGGCGTCGACCGCGCCCGGGTCGAAGCGGTCGACCTCGGCCCACTGTGCGGCCGTGGCCTCGGGGAAGGCCTCGGCGCGCGGGGAGAAGAACGGGCCCTCGCCGTCGGCGAGGGCGATGATCTCGGTCGAGCCGATCCGGAGGCGGGGAACGCTGAGGGACATGACCGCGATCCTGCCATGCCTTCCACGCGGGTGGTGACTCACCCATGCCGTGCTGATCTCGATGTGGGACGAGGTGATCTCTCAGATGAACAGCCGGCAGTGCTGGGGTAGTTGCTGCCTGTTGCGCTGTTGGGTAGGCCGTCGTGTACCGAAGGCGCCTACCGCCGCCTGATCGCCGACCCCCTCGATATCACCGGCGCCCTTCGACCGTAGGCGTAGCCGTCCTCTCAGTGTGCCGCCAACACCCGTTCATCGAGCTTCGGTCAGGGTGTCCGAAGCGCCACGGCAGTGCGAAACGCCTGCGCGGCGACGCCCGCGATGCTCGACGTGATGAACGAGCCGCCGCCGGCCACGCCGCCGACCACGTGCACACGCGGGTCGGCGGGGACCACCCCGCCGGACGGGTGGAGGGCGGCCAGACCGGCCCCCGTCAGCGATCGGACCAGGTGCGAGGCCGCGCCCGGAACCGCTTGCGCGTGCGGGTTCACGGCGTTGATCACGGTATGGGCGGTGCTTCGGCCGTCGGCATCCCGTACCCGGAACCGCCCGTTCACCGGCTCGATCGCATCGAGGCCGGATGAGACGGTGAGCTGACCGGAGTCCAGGAGCCGCATCAGGACGGCGCCGTTCACCGGGACCATGGGTGAGGCGACGCTCGTGACAGTGCGGAGATGGCGCCGCAGCCAGGCACGATCGGGTTCGCGCAACAGGCGCCAGGCGTAGGGGCCGACGGTGTGTGCCGTCTCCTGCACCACGCGGCGGCCGATCCGGGGGTCGTCGACCTCAGTGATCTGCTGCCGGAGGCGCTGGACCGGGTTGTCGGTCCGGGTGCTGCGGAACTGGGCCGCGAGTTCGTCGAAGTCCTCTCCGGCTTCGGCCAGTTCGGTGCGCAGCAGGCCGACGAGGTCGTCGAGCGCGAGATGTCCCTGGGCGCGGTGCAGCCCGGCCACCCGCTCGACGGTCACATGTGTCGGGCGCAGGCCGGCCGGGCGCTGCCAGACGTACGGGAGCACCCCGCTGCGCGACAGGAGCGTGATCCGTCCCGGATACCGGTGCGCGGCGAGCGCCACGACGACGTCGACGGCGGTCAGGCCGCTGCCGATGATGGCCACATCCTCGCCGGTGGACATGCGGTCGAGCGTGGTGGCGAGCGGATAGGGATCGGCCGTGAAGCCTGGGCTGCCGGCAAGTCCGTACAGATCCGGGGGTGTCCCCCCTCCCACACACAGCGCCACCCGGCCGGCCTCGTACTCCTGCCCGTCGTCCGTACGCAGGACCAGGTGTGTGCCGGACCGGGCGACGGCGTCCGTCACCCGCGCGGCCACGACGCGCAGGAGCCAACCCTGCTCGCCGAGAGCTGCCACGGCCTTCTCCGCGGAGTGGACCAGATACTCGCCGTAGAGCGCCCGCGGGACCAGCGGTTGACCGAGGAGCGGGTCGATGTGGTCGGCGCCGCGTTCTCCCAGCCAGGCTGCGAAGTGGCCGAAGTCGCCGGCCCGGACCGACATGAGGGCGGGTGGTGTGTTGACCAGCACCGCGTCCAGGTCCGGGCCGTACGGTCGTCCCCGCCACAGGTGCGGCGAGGGCTCGAAGACCGTTATGGTGCCGGTTCCGCCCACTGCGGCGTTGCCCTCTGTGGCGGCAAGCGCGTCCAACAGGCCGACGGCTGCCGGGCCTCCCCCGACGATCGCGATGTCCATGATCTTCCTCTCCGGTGGTCGTGTGCCACAGACCCTGCCCGTCCCCGCCGGGGCGTCCCATCCCTCGCTCCCAGGGGATCCGTGGGGAACACCCCCCTCAAACGAGGGGTTCCGTGCCGTGTGGGTGGCAGAGCAGGCTGGGGACCGGAAGGTGCGGGGGCCGAGCAGGCGACCGGCAGGCCGATCAGTTGAGGGGACACGCATGACCGATCGACGCCGACCGGTGCTCGCTGCCGCCGAACAGGCCGCCGACGCCTTGGAATTGTTCAGCCGCGTCTCGGCCCGGCTGCGGCGGCTGGTGCCGTTTCACTCGGCCGTGTGGACCGCCGCCGACCCGGAGACCGGCATGATCACCGCACCGATGCTGGTGGAGAACCTCGGCTCCGGGGAGGGCTGCGCCGCCTACTGGAAAAGCGAACTGCTGGAGGAGAACGTCCTGCCGTTCCGCGACCTCGCCCGCGCCTCGGTGCCGGCGGCCGGGTTGCGCGCGGCCACCGGTGATCTGCCCGCCCGCAGCGCCCGGTTCAGGCGCCTGCTCTTGGACCAGGGAGTACACGACGAGCTGCGCGCCGTGCTCCGGATCGGTGACCGGCCGTGGGGCCTGGTGAGTCTGTTCCGTACCACCGGCGCTTTCCGCCCGCAGGACACCGCACTGCTCGCCGACTTGTCCCGGCCGCTGGCCGGGCTGCTGCGGACGTTCGCCCGGCCGTCCGCGTCCGCGCGCGGCACGGGCTCCCCGGCGCCCGGCCTGATCCTCTTCGACGGATCGGGCGAAGCCATCTCAGCCAACGATGAGGCACGGCACCACCTCGCGCGCCTGCCGATGGGGCCGTCGTTCCCCACATCACTGGGGCTGACGCTGCCGATCTGGGTACTCGGCACGGCGCTCCAGGCGCGCGCCGTCGCCGACGGCCGGGACCACGGCGGCGCCCGCGTGCGCATCCGCACCACCGAAGGCCACTGGCTGACCTGCCACGCCTCGGGCCTCACCGGACCTGGCGGCAGGCCCGGCCCGGTTGCCCTCGTCATCGAGCCTGCGACACCTGCCGACCTGGCTGTGCTGGTCGCCGAGGCGTACGGGCTGACCTCGCGGGAACTCCAGATCACCCAGCTCACCGCGCGCGGGCTGACCACCGTTGAGATCGCCACGGCCCTGTTCATCTCGCCGCACACGGTCCGCGACCACCTCAAAGGGATCTTCACCAAGGCCGACGTCTCGAGCCGGGGCGCACTGGTCGCCCGCCTGTTCACCGACCACTACTGGCCCGCGCTGCCGGAACCGGCGCGGGTCCAGCGCCCCGGGCAACCGCCTGCCCGGGCCAGGGTCGCGTAGCCTCCAAGTGCGTGACCCGCTCGATCGCGCCGTGCGGCCGATGAGCCTTCTCGCCGCGGACAGACGCTGCCGCCCGCTCGCGTTCGTCGTCACGCCCGGCCAGGCAGGCGACGCACCCGCGTTCCCCGAGGTCCTGGTCCGCTTACGACTGGCGCCAGTGACGCGGGCCTGGGCTCAGGTGGAGACAGCGGTGCGGGACAGCGCGGTGCGCAGCGCGAAGACAGCGAGCAGGCCGCCTGCCGTGAACCGTTGGGTGGTCATGACGCGGGGCCGGGCGGCCAGAAACCCTGACACCCGTGCTGCGCCCAGCACGACGAGAGCGTTCACGGAGATCCCGACGACGATCTGCACAGCACCGAGCTGGAGCAGTTGTCCCCAGGCCGGACCCGCCTGCGGGTCCAGGAACTGGGGCAGTAGGGCCGCATACAGAAGGGCGATCTTGGGATTGAGCAGGTTGGTCAGCAGCCCCATCGAGAACAGGCGCGCGTCGGAGACCGGAGGCAGGTCTTGAGCCGGGGCGAAGGGCGAGCGGCCGCCGGGCTTGAGCATGCCCCAGGCGAGGTAAGCCAGGTAGGCAGCCCCGGCAAGCTTGAGAACCGTGAATGCCACCGGTACGGCGGCGAACAACGCAGACAGGCCCGCGGCCGCGGCCAGCAGATAGCACACGAATCCCACGGCGGTCCCGGTGAGGCTGATCAGGCCCGCCCTACGGCCTTGGGTAATCGCGCGGGAGGCAAGGTGGATCATGTTGGGTCCCGGAGTCAGCGCCATGCCGAGTTCGATCAGGGCCACTCCTCCGACTGCGGTCAGAGTGATCACCGGTCAACCTCCAGGTCGTCCGTCGGGTACCTGATACGAAATGGGCCCACCCGGCTGCAACGGGCGGATACGACGCATGAGCGGCGCCTGCTCGCCCGCTGCAGCATACGGCCTTGCCCCTCGGTACCTTCATGCGGCCCCGGCCCCGTTGCTGGCTGAACGCCCGCTGTAGCGGCTGTGAGCGTGCTGGACGTGCCAGCCTGAACTGCGTGGCTGGGAAAGGCCGTTACGTGGCTGCCCAGCCCGGTGCGCGGTGTTCGGTGTGGCGTCAGCTCTGGAACCACACCGAACCCCGCGTCTCAGATCAGGAGCCGTCGATCAGTTTCTGCACCTCGGGCGGGAGCTTTGAGCCGGAGTAAACGGCGAAGAACGTGGCTGTCTTCGGTGTGTCCCCAATGGCGATGGCGACCTTGGGAGAGATGCCGTCCACTTCGTAGGCAGTCTCCTTCATAACCGGCTCCTCGTTCTTGTCCTGGCCGCCGGTGTCTTCGCAGGGTGGTTTGGTGGCGACGCCGAGCTTCTTCCCGAGTGTGAATTCCACGTTCGCCACGTCTCCATATGATCTGTCCTGGTAGGTGTACCGATTGGCGCAGGAGTGCCCACCGCCACCGCTGTCGGCCGTGCACGCGGCTCCTGACATCACCACGGCCGCCGCCACTAGCAAACCAGCGGATCGCCCGGTCCAGCTCATGCGTGTCCCCCTCAGTAGAAACTGCAATCAGTAGAAACTGCAAAGAAGAGGAGTGCCTCCTCTTTGCCGAGTGGCCTCGCCATCGCCAGCACGGGAATGAGATCGTGCCCATGGTGAGGCCTTCGTGTTCCGAAATTCGACGTCGGCAACTCGGATCAGGTTCCCTTGACGCGCGTTCTTTCGGCCCGAGATGTGATCTTGCAACCTGTGGCAGGCGGCAAGGATCACACTCAGGTCAGCCGAGCGGTGTCGGCCGCTGCTCCTGGTACACCGGCGGCGCGGCAAATCCGAGTCGTCGGCGACGGCGCGTCTCCATCCGAAGCGCCCGCTGATGTGCGACTCGGCCCAGCCGAAGACGAGGTGAACTCCTGGCCGGACAGGCTCGACAGAGCTCTGGCCTGCCCGTCCGGTTACGTCAGCGACCTGGTCTTCTGGCCGCCGGAGCAGGAGTTGTCTGCCGAACAAGTGGTCAACCAGGCCTCGAAGTACCGGCCGATTGCCCTATAAGGACGGCACTCGGCTACGGAGCCAGATCACCAGGGCTGCCGCGCGGCCGTAAGGGTGATCACGGCGGCCAGGGCGGCTGCTGCGCCGGCGCCGCTTCCCGCACCCACCTCACTGGCTATCGTGACCCCGTGGAATCTGACACTGCAACGTTCCCGCCTCACCCGATTCGGGGTGTTCGAGCCGTCTACGCGCGGCAGGCCAGCTGTCCCTCCGACTTTGCGGAGGTCACCATGGACTTCGAGCCGTGGGAGGCAGGCGTCGTCTTCGAGGTGGCCGTTGATCTGGCTGTGGACGGCGACGACGATCCGGAGCGGCAGGCCGAGTGCCGGGCCGCTGTCGAGGCGGGTGTTCGCGACGAACTCACGTGGCCAGGGGCCGGGTTGTCTCCAGCTGCGGCGGTAGTCCTGCGGCGCATGCGCTTCCACCCGGTCGACTCTCACCCGCGGGCGTTCCGGCAGGCCGGCCGCCTTGCTGTCCGCAACGCTTTCGCAGCGGCCCATCGGCCACCGCAGGCGGCAAAGGAACGTCAGGGCTGACGGCGGAATGGACTACACCCACCGCTGCCGCTGGGGCGGTTCCTCAGGGCGGTTCCTCCGGGATGTGGTGGGTGGGCCGCAGGGAGGCCGGGTTGCCGTACGGATCAGACATGAGTGACCGCCTTGCCGAGTACTCCCGAGGAATGCGCCACCGGCACCTTGTCGCCTGCCTGGGCTGCCTGGGCTGCCACTTCACCAAGTCCTGCGGGATTTTTCGCAGAGCTATAGCCGGCTGGAGATCAAGAACCACGCCGGATTCACCAACGACCACGCTGCCCGCCGGCGCCCGACTCGGACGGGGACGCCGCAGGAGCCCATCACCTCGTCGGCAGGGTGGACGTGGAGCCTGCGAAGGTCGCCGTGACGTCGCACTTACCTCTCGTTCAACGATGCCTCGGACCTCGAGCCCAAGGGCGTTGGAGGAAGGCCTCACCGCGGTGCTCGGCACAATGAGCGTCGTGGGACGGGTCGGTTACGCCGGGCAGCTGGAGGCGTTCACCGAGTCCCATCGAGAACGGATGGCGCAGGTACGCACGGTTCGGACCCCGCAGCCACATCGCCCTGCACAGCCGCTACTCCCTCCTCCACTCCCCCACCAGCATCGCCGTACTCGAACGCTTCACCGCAGCGCCCTCGGCACTCCGGGCAAAATGGGATCAGGCAGAGCTGCCCCGGCATGGCTGAGGACTCATGTCCGCTCGGCGCGCGTCGCGGACTCCGCCGGGCCGACGCCCGCGCCGAAGCGGGGCGCCTACGGTTCGTAGG
>NZ_JBHWZS010000262.1:0-12058 GCF_042728155.1 Streptomyces sp. NPDC060209 | reverse complement strand
CACCGGGGGGATGCGCCGGCCCGCACGTGGCCGCCCCGCGACGGGCCGTCCCGGGGTGTCGCCATGGACCTGCGGGAGACCTGCCCGCGACCCGGGGAGGACCGTGTGCGGGCGCCCTCGGCGCGCCGTCGGGGGCGAAACGCGCGGTTCCGTCGCGATCGGAAAATGGCCGGATAGTGCCGGTCGGGCAGAGTGCGGCGCAGCCGCCCGGCTATGGCCGGATTACGTAGGTTCCATGGCCCGACCGAGGCGGGGGCCGCCTTCAGGGGTGGCCGCGGCAACTCCCGGAAGGCCCAGCTCCGTTGCGGGGGTGACCGCAGAGCCGTGGTCAGGCTTTTGCCAGGGGCGCATGCACATCCGGTGTGCGCCGCCCGTACCCCCTCCCGGGCGCCGTTGTCGTGGCAGCATGTCCCGCAACGGCGGCCTTGTGTCCTGGCACGCCGGTTCGTCCACAGCCTGTGGAGGCGGCGATGCGTTGGTTGGTGGGGTGGAGCAGTATCGCCGCGAGCTTCGGCACCGTGGGCGCGGTCGGCCACCACGGGGAGGGGCGCACCGTGCATCCGGTGGGCTCCCAACTCCTGTGGGGGGACCCGGATCCGCTCTGGGCCGTGGGTGACTGGCGCCCCGACGAGATCCGCATCGTCACGGTCGCGACCCCCGAGGGTGCGCCCACCACCCGCCTCGCCGTTCTCGGCTGCTGCGGGGCCACCGACGAACAGCTCCGCGTCGGGCTGCTGGCCGCCCGTGGCGGGGCGCTGCGTCATCTCACCGCCTGGCCCGGCAGTTACACGGCCGTCGTGCAGATCGGCCGCCGCATCACCGTCGCCGGAGACCTCGCCGGTGCCCGCCCCGTCTTCCACACTCCCTGGGCCAACGGCACCGCGTACGCCACTGCGGCCCTCCCGCTCGCCGACCTCATCGAGGCGCAGCTGGACATCGGACATCTCGCCGCGCTGCTGGCCTGTCCCGAGACCCCGGAGGCGCTGGGCGACGGCACGCCGTACACGGGGGTGAAGCGGATCCCGCCCGGGCACGCGCTGATCCTCCGGGAGGGCTCGCGCGAGATCACCGGTTACGAGGCGGTGGCCTCCCTCGCCGTGGCGGCCGCCCAGACCGACCCGGTGAGCGCCGTCGAAGGCGTACGGGACGCGCTCGTCGAAGCCGTACGCGCACGGCTCACGGCCCCGCGACACGCCCCGGAGACCCTGCCGCCCGACCCCGGACCCGTCCCCGGCATGGGACCCGCCGAACGGCGCGCGGCCCGTGGGGCGCCCGTCCCCGGCATCGGCTCCGACCTCTCCGGCGGCAGTGCCTCCGCCACACTCGCCCTGCTGGCCTCAGGACTGCCCGGGCTGCCGGGCACCGTGCTCGGCCATGGCACGGGCGCGGGCGAACGGCTCCTGGCCGTCACGTTCAACGACCTCTCCGCACAGGGCCGCGAGGAGGAGATGGAGCGCGCCAGGGCCATCGCCGCCAATCCCCGCCTGCACCATGTGGTCGTGGCGGCGGGCGAGGAGGCCCTGCCGTACGCGTCGCTGGAGAGCGGCCCGCTCACCGACGAACCCGCCCCCTCCCTCGTCGTCGCCGAACGCCACCGCCGCCGGCTGGCCGCGGGCAGCGCGGACCACTTCGTCGGGCATGGCGCCAGGCAGGTCCTGGACGCGCACCCGGCACGGCTGGCCGACCTGCTCATGGACCGGCGCAGACGCCACCTCCTGCGGCCCGTCGCCGCGCTCGCCAGGGCCGAAGGGCCCTCCACCCACTCCCTGTTCGTGCCGCTGGCCGTCTACCGGGCCGCCCGCCGGCTGGCCCGTACGTCGTACCGCACCGGGCTCGAGACGGCGGCGTCCCTGCTGCCCGACGCCAATCGTGACGCCCCCGACCTCGACACCCCGGCCGACGCCTCGCTCGCCTCCCTCACCTGGTCCCGGCCCGGCCCGGCCGCGCGCTGGCTCACCGGGGAGGCTCTCGCGGAAG
The DNA here is from genome assembly GCF_042728155.1 of Streptomyces sp. NPDC060209. NCBI lineage: Bacteria > Bacillati > Actinomycetota > Actinomycetes > Kitasatosporales > Streptomycetaceae > Streptomyces > Streptomyces sp. NPDC060209. The sequence goes on along the minus strand of NZ_JBHWZS010000262.1, from coordinate 10,081 downwards.
TATCGGTTCGTCTCCAGGAGGCGGCGATCCGGCCGGCCTCGGTCCAGCGTCCCGGGGAGGCCAGGGCCCGTGCGGCGCTGGCCCGGCACGCGGCGGACCAGCGGATCCTGGAGCAGGCCGCGGAGATCCGCAGCCAGCGACTGCACGCCCCCTACCTCGACAACCAGGTCGTCCGGGCGGCCCGCGCGCTCCCGGAATCGCTGCGGGTCCAGCCGGGTGCCCGGGCCGCGATCCTGCGCCGGGTCCTCGCGGGCGCCGGTATCCACGACCTGCCGCCCGGCTGGGGCACTCCGTCACAGGCCACCTCCACCGCGGCCGGGCGCATCGGTCTGCGTACCGCCCTGCCCGAACTGATCGCCCTCTTCGACGCCCCGCTGCTCGCCGACGCGGGCCTGATCGAGGCACGCGTCGTACGCAAGGCGCTGCGCGCGGCCTCCGAGGGCGAGCCCCTTCCCCTGGACGGCCTTGCCGAGCTGGCGTCCACGGAACTGTGGCTCCGCCGCCTGGTCACCCGCCGGGGCACCTGCTGGACCGGCACGGCGGCGCCCCGGCAGCGGGCGGTGGCGGGCGGCGTCGTCCCGGCCCGCCGCACCCTGCAGCCGTAGCAGCACACGCGCCCGGTACGTCTTCTCGAAGGGCAGCCCGTCGAGGAGCCGCCGAGCCCGACTCGGGCACCCCCCGAGGCCGTCTGCGCGCCGCCCTCGCCCTGTGGCCCGGCGGCGGCTGCGCGGGTGTGCGAGGGAGCCGGGGCCCGGGCCGTACGAGGAGGAGAGCGCGCTGGGACGCGACCTGACACCGGAGGGGCCCTCGGCCTCCTGACCGATGTCGCCGAGGAGCTCAGCGGCAGCTGATGCGCGAGTCCGCCCAGTCGGCCAGCGCGACCCCGCCGAGCGGTCCCTCCGGCTCCACGACGAGCCGGATCGTCCTCCGTCCCTCGATGCCGACGCTCACCGGTACGGCGGGCTCACCGCCGCGCATTACGGGTGACTGCCACAGCCGCGCCCCTTCACCGTCGTACACGGAGAAACGCACGGCGCCGAGCCCCAGGGTGAGGTCGTCGACCCCGGCCATCGCGTCGTAGCGGGTGCACGTCCGGTTGAGCTGGACGGTGACCGACGAGCGGGAGGGGGCGGTCACCCCGTGGGCGTACGTCGTGGAGGCGATCGATAGTCCCTGACGCTGCCAGAACACACCGATGCTCCGGCCGAGCAGGATCTCGGGACCGGTGTGATCACCGGTGACGGAGTACGCCAGCTCGTTCACCTGGTAGACGTCCGGCGCGGGCACCTTCGGAGCGGGCGTCGGCGTGGGCTCCGGCGGCGTGGGCTCGGGCGTGGGTTCCGGGGCGGGCGGTGTCGGTGTCGGCGTGGGGGTCGGCGTGGGCTCGGGCGTCGGTGTCGGCTCCGGGGCGGGCGGCGCCTCCGGCGCGGGTGAGGCCGGAGGGGTCGGCGGCCGCGGGGTCGGTGCCGGCTCCGGCGGTGACGCGGGCGTGGGGGCGGCGGGTGCGGTGACCGGCGGCTTGGCCACAGGCTTCTGTTCCGGCGCCGGACGGTCGTCACCGACCAGGGCCCATACGAGACCCGCGGCGGCCGCCACGGCCACCGCGGCGGCGATCCCGGCCTTCAGCGGAGCGCCGAGGCCTTCCGACGCGGCGGCCCCTCCTGCCGCACCTCCCCCGGAGGAGGCGCTGCCCGTGGCCGCCGCGGCGGCTCCGGCACCGGCCGCCCCGGCCGCGCCACCCGCCACGATGCCGGCCGCCTTGACCGCGTAACCCGCGGCGAACCAGCCGATGACGGCGACCGGCAGCAGAGCCGGAATGCCGGCGTTGACCCGGTCCAGCTCACCGGCGGCGATCCGGCACTTCGCACACTCGTCCAGATGCTTGCGCAGCCCGCGTTCCGCCCGGGTCCGCAGGCCGCCACGGGCATGGGCGCCGAGCCGGTCGGCGTACTGCGCGCAGTCGCCGCCGGCTGTCAGTGACTGGCTCACGTGGGCCTGCAGGTAGGCCTGCTTGAGCCCTTCACGGGCCCGGACGGCCAGGACCGCCGTGGCATTGGCCGTCAGGCCGAAGAGCGGGGCCACCTGGCTCGGCGACTCCTCCTCCACGGTGGTGTGCCACAGCACGGCCTGCCAGCGTTCCGGCAGGCTGCGGAACGCCTGCATGGCCATCGACCGGTCCGCCTCGTGCATGGCAAGCACATCGGCGCCGAGGTCGAGGGTGTCGGCCTCCGACAGCTCGGCGGATCGAGCGGCCTGCGCGGCGAACACCGCGAAGTCGTCGACCAGATGCTCGCGCTTCGCACTCCTGGTCCACGCGGCGGCGACATGCCGGACAGCCGTCATGAGGTAGGCCCGGACCGCCTCCTCCGGCCCCTTCCCGCCGCGCACCGCCTGCAGCGTCCGGGCGAACACCTCGGCCGTCAGGTCGTCGGCGGTGTGCGCGTCCCGGCAGCAGGTACGGGCATAGCGGCGCACCGCCCCCGAGTGGCGCCGGAACAGCTCCTCGTACGCCTGGTCGTCGCCCGCGCGCATGCCCTGGATCAACTGTGCGTCCGAGGGGCCGAGATCGGCGGATCCCGCGCGTCCCTCACGCTGCAGCGGGACCGCGTACGCGGCGCCGGACTCCGTGCCCGGCTCCTGTCGCACCCCGCCTTCGGCGGGCACCGGCGGCCAGGGCCCGGGCAGCACGGTGCCACCCTCGGCGGAGCCGTCCGGCTGCCCGGTCCCCGAACCCGCGTCGGCGGGGCCGATCGGCTGCCCGGTCCCGGAACGGTCCGGCGGCAGTGCCTGGCTCGGCATCCGGCCCGGCACCCGAGCGGCTGACGGGTCGCCGGGCTCCGTCTCCGTGCCTCCGCCGCCCTTGCCCGCGGCAGCGATACCGTCGGCCGGCTCTTCCTGCTGCGCCTCACCGCTCATCGCGGAAGCCCCCGTATGCACCCTCGGACCCGAATACCGGGGCCAGAGTGCCACAGAGCCACGCCGCGACGAACCCTGAGCATGAGCAACCACTCGTCCGGGGTGTCTTCCCGTACCCGGAGGGCGTGACATCGCCCGGACGGGGAAGGAGCAACGCCCCCCGGCCGCACGGGTGTCCGGCCGGCGGGAGGCGTGTCCCACCGGCCGTCGCCGCTGCGCGGCGAGGCCGCGCAGCCGGACCTACGCCGGACGGGAGCGGAGACCCTCCAGCAGGATGTCCAGCAGCCGGGCCGAAGCGGCGGCCTGATGGGCGGGATCCGGCAGAGCCGGTGCCGCCGTGGCGATGACCAGCAGCACATCGGCCACCGTCACATCGCCCCGCAGCTCACCCGACTCGCAGGCACGGCTCACCAGCCTGCCCACGACCTCGAGCAGCTCGGCCGCTCCCGGATCGTCGTCGAGCCCCTCCTCGAAGGCCGGGCGCCGGCCGTCCGCCCGCAGACCGGGCTGATCCACTCCCTGGCGCTGATGCGGGACACGCGTCTCGCCGTCGGCGGCGCCGGGCCCCGCCGTCGCCGCCTGCTCGTCCTGCTCGGCCCCGACGCGGAGCACCTGCGGCGGCAGCAGCCGCCCGGCGCCCGAGGCCACAGAGGTCCGCAGGAAACGGGAGAGCGCCGACCACGGCTCGTCCTCCTGGCCGAGGGCCGAGCGCGCCTGATCGGTCAGCCTCGCGGTCTCCTCCTCGGCTATCCGGCGCACCAGCACGTCCTTGCTCGGGAAACGCCGGTAGACCGTACCGACGCCGACCCGGGCGCGGCGCGCCACGTCCTCCATCGGCGCGCCGTAACCCAGCTCGCCGAACACCTCTCGCGCGGCGCGCAGGACGTGTTCGAGATTGCGCTGTGCGTCCACGCGGAGCGGCGCCGAGCGGGCCGTGCCGCCCGTGGCTCCAGCCGACGCGACGGTCCCGACCGTGCCCACGGGACTCAGCCGCCCACGGTCCTCAGCAGAAGAGACGACAGCGCTCGGCCCCTGCAAATCCTGAATGTGCATAACTTCCCCCGGTTATGACGTCTCCCCCCGGAGACTTCCCGCCGTGTCCGTCGGTGTGTGGACCTTCGTCCGAATCCGACACCCCGACGGGGTACGAACATAGTTGAGCCCGGGTCAATTCAGAAGGGGGTAGTTCCGCACGGAGCGCCCCCCGATCGGAGCAAGGACCGGTTGGACCCTGATTCGACCCCCGCGGGCCGGCCCGCCCGCCGTACCTGACCTGCACAGCTCCGGGAAAAGGCGGTGGCCGGGACCCGCCGGGTGATCGAAGTGCTCCGGTCACACAATTTGCCGGGCCTGTGGACAAACACAGGACTCCGTTGCGTCATGGGATGGTGATGGCACCAGATTCCCGGGGGGCACCCCCCGGCACCCGGCCCAGTGTGCGCATTCTCGTCGTCGGCGGCGGCTACGTCGGGATGTACACCGCGCTGCGTCTCCAGAGGAAGCTGCGGCAGAGACTGAAAAGCGGCGAGGCCGAGATCGTGGTGGTCACGCCCGACCCCTACATGACGTATCAGCCCTTCCTGCCCGAGGCCGCCGCCGGTTCGATCTCGCCGCGCCATGTCGTCGTGCCCCTGCGCCGGGTCCTGAAGAACTGCACGATCGTCATCGGCGAGGCGGAGCGCGTCGACCACGCCAAGCGCACCGTGACGGTCACGACACTCGCCACCGGCGAGGACGGCACAGGCGCCCTCGAGATCCCGTACGACGAGATCGTCCTCGCGCCCGGATCCGTGTCGCGCACCCTGCCGGTTCCCGGCCTCGCCGACTTCGGCATCGGCTTCAAGACCGTCGAGGAAGCCATCGGCCTCCGCAACCACGTCATCGAACAGATGGACATCGCCTCCGCCACCCGGGACCCCGCCATCCGTGACGCGGCCCTCACCTTCGTCTTCGTCGGTGGCGGATACGCGGGCGTGGAGGCGCTCGCGGAGCTCGAGGACATGGCCCGGTACACCTCGCGGTACTACCACAACATCAAGCCCTCGGACCTGCGGTGGATCCTGGTGGAGGCGACCGGGCGCATCCTGCCGGAGGTCGGCGAGGCGATGGGCAGGTACGCCGTCAGGGAACTGCGGGGCCGCAACATCGACGTACGGCTCGACACCCGACTGGACAGCTGCGAAGGCCGGATCGCCGTACTGAGCGACGGCTCACGCTTCCCGACCCGCACCCTGGTGTGGACCGCGGGCGTCAAACCCGCGCCGATCCTCGCCGCCACGGACCTCCCCCTCACGGAGCGCGGCCGGATCCGCTGCACCGCGACGCTCTCCGTCGAGGGCGCCGAGCACGCCTGGGCCGCCGGCGACGCGGCGGCCGTCCCGGACCTCACCTCGTCCGAGCCGGGCGCGGAGACCGCGCCGAACGCCCAGCACGCGGTCCGCCAGGCCAAGGTCCTCGCGGACAACATCCTGGCCACGCTCGCCGGCCGGCCGGCCGAGGACTACCGGCACTCCTACGCCGGATCCGTCGCCTCGCTCGGCCTGCACAAGGGTGTCGCGCATGTCTACGGGCGCAAGCTCAAGGGCTATCCGGCCTGGCTGATGCACCGCGTCTATCACCTCAGCCGCGTACCCACGTTCAACCGGAAGGCGCGTGTCCTTGCCGAGTGGACCCTGGCCGGACTCTTCAAACGGGAGATCGTCTCCCTCGGTTCGCTCGAACACCCGCGCGCCGAATTCGCTCTCGCCGCTCGTGGACACGTACACCCGGGGCCTCCCGCGGACACCCCGCCGAAGGGAGACGGGCCACCGGACACGTCAGGTTGATCCGCGGGCCGCCGGGTCGCACCGGCATGCCGGGAGAAGGGCCGCGGTTCAGCGGATGGACCGACTGCCGTACGGCAACTGTCAGTACGGTCGGTCAGACTGGGCGTGTGACCATAGGTGGGCTCACACCTGCACAGAGTTACCCGGCAGACAGTCACCTACAGTGACCGGCAGCGAGGACCAACAGCACGAAGAGGCCCGGCCGCGCGTTTCCGGAAGCCAGGCCCCGGTGCCCCGGCCCTGTATGAGAACCGGCAGGGGACCGGCCACAGGACCAGCAGAAGAAGCAGCTCGCCCGAGCGGACCAGACCGACACACGAGGCCAGAAATTCCGTGAACTTCACGCGCTGGAGCGCCCGCCTTCCCGGAACGCAGCGTCGAGCCGCAGCGCGGGACGACCACAGTTCCGTACCCGCCGCCCGCGCCGAGTCCGTACGGCCGGAGGCCACGGTCACGCCGCCGGGCGACACCTCGGAGCCCTCCGCCCCCGGCCCCTCCCTGGAAGCCCTGTCGGCCCGCGAGCTCCTCGGCCGGCTTCCCGCCCCCGTCGCGCTGCTCCACGGCCCCGAACACCGCATCACCTACGTCAACGCCGCCTACACGTCGGCCTTCGGCCCCCGCCCGTGCGGCGCACCCGCGGCCGAGGCCATGCCGGAGCTGGCCGAGCTCAGCCTGCTCCCCCTCATGGACCAGGTCCTGCGCAGCGGCACCCCCCGTACGGTCAAGTCCCGCAAGGTTCTGGCCGGCAGCTCGTACACGGTGACCTGCACCCCCGTGGCCACCGGCGATCCGGACGGACCTGACGGGGAGGCAGGCGTCCTCGTGTACGCCACCGATGTCACCGACCACGCCGAAGCGGCGGAGCGGCTCCGCGCCAGCGAACGCCGCCACCGCGAAACCGCCGTCACCCTCCAGCGTTCCCTGCTCCCGCAGGACCTCGAACAGCCGGACGACCTGCGCATCGCCGCCACGTATCAGCCGGGCGGCACGGACGCGGCGGTCGGCGGCGACTGGTACGACGTCATCACCCTGGGCGCCGGCCGGACCGCGCTCGTCATCGGTGACGTGATGGGGCGCGGCGTACGGGCCGCCGCCGTCATGGGCCAGCTGCGCACCGCAGTCCGCGCCTACGCCCGCCTCGACCTGCCGCCGCACGAGGTGCTCCAGCTCCTCGACGTCCTCGCCGCCGAGATCGACGCCAGCCAGATCGCCACCTGCGCCTACGCCGTCCACGATCCGAACGAGGGGCACCTCGTCTACGCCTCCGCCGGACACCTCCCGATCCTCGTGTGCAACGAGGACGGCACGGTCCACCGCGCCGAGGACCCGACCGGACCGCCGCTCGGTACGGGTGGCTGGGTCCACACATCCGGGACGATCCCCCTGCCGCCCGGCTCCACGGCCGTGCTCTACACGGACGGCCTGGTCGAACGCCGCAGCGAGGACATCGACGAGGGCGTCGCGTCCCTGGAGCGCGCCCTGTCCGGCGCAAAGGGATCGCCCCAGGTGGTCTGCGACCGGCTCATCCGTTCCCTGGGCGTCACCGCGGAGCACGACGACGACGTCGCGGTGCTCGTGGTCCAGCACCCCGCTCGTACGGGAGCGAGCGCGGAGCTCTTCCACAACGCCTCGCTGGAACTGCTCGGTGGTATCGAGGCCGCTCCCAGGGCCCGCGCCTTCGCCACGGGTGTCCTGGCGTCGTGGCGCTTCCCCGTGGAGCTCTGCGACCTGGGGGTGCTCGCCGCGAGCGAGCTCGTGGCGAACTCCCTGCAGCACGGCACCCCGCCCATGCGCCTCGGTCTGCGCCGGACCGACCGCCGTCTGATCATCGAGGTGACGGACGGGGACGACCACCTGCCGCGCCGCCGACGCGCCGAACCCGCCGACGAGGCGGGACGCGGCATCTCCATCGTCGCGACCATCGCCTCGTCCTGGGGCAGCCGCCGCACTCCCGGCGGCGGCAAGGCGGTCTGGTGCGAATTCGCGCTCCCCGGCTGAGCTCGCCTCAGCGCACGACGGTGGGAGCGGCGACCGGCCCGCTCTCCGGCAGCGACACCGCGACCACCCGCGAGGGCACCGCGGCGAGCGAGGGCTTGTCCTGTACGGGAGTGAGCTGACGCCCGAGCTTCAGCGCCAGCACGCTGATGCCCAGCGAGAACAGCACGAAGGTCACGATGTACGGACCGTGCAGTGCCGCCCCCATGGGCCCGCCCACGGCAGGCCCGACGGCCAGCGCGAGCTGCTTCACCAGAGCGAACGCCGAGTTGTACTGACCGACCATGGCCTCCGGCGCCAGGTCTGCGACGAGCGGTGCCACCGTCGGCGACAGCATCGCCTCACCCAGCCCGAACAGGGCGTACGTCGAGATCATCGCGGCCGTCGCCATGGTCTGGCTGCCGTGTCCGAGACCCGCGTACCCGGCCACGATCCAGGCGAAGGCCCAGATCAGACCGACCCACGCGATGACCCGGCTGCGACGTCGGCGCTCCACGAGACGGAGCACGACGAACTGCGCGGCGACGATGACCGCCGTGTTGGCCGCCAGCGCGATACCCAGGGTGGACGGATCGATTCCGGCGGCCTCCGTGCCGTAGGCGGCGAGGCCGGACTCGAACTGTCCGTAGCAGGCGAAGAAGATCACGAAGCCCAGCACGCACAGCTGCACCATGGCCCGGTGCGAGAGCAGCACCCGGAGTCCGGCCTTGGGCGCCGTGCCGTCTGCGGGCACCGCGTCGGTGAGGGAGGGGGCACGTGGCATGCGCACGGTGGCCGCGACCACGCCGAGCACCAGGAACATCGCCGCCTCGATGAGGAACAGCAGGGTGAAGCTCGACGGACGGTCGACGTCCACCAGCTGCCCGCCGACCAAACCACCGATGCCGAGCCCGAGGTTCTGCAGGAAGAACTGCATGGCGAAGGCGCGGGTACGCGTCGCGGAGCTCGAGCACCACACCAGCATCGTGGCGAGGGCCGGCTGCATGACGGCGGTGCCCGCTCCTAGTACCGCGGCGGAGAGCACGGCGGACGTCACGCCGTTCGAGACGCCCAGGGCGCAGGCGCCCACCGCGGCCGCGCCGGAGGCGACGACCAGCACGGGCAGGGGGCCGCGCCGGTCGATGGTCCGGCCCGTGAACGGCAGCACGGCCAGCGCCGCCATGGCGAAGACAGCCAGCACGACACCCGCCGTACCGGCACCGAGATCCCGCACCTGCGCCACGTAGACGTACAGATACGGGACGGTGAATCCGAGGCCGAACGCGCTCAGCGCACTCCCCAGCTGGATCCGCCGCAGCGCTGCACCCATCTCCCTGGTCACACTCACCTACCTCAAGACACGAAGAACATTCAAGAACACAGACCCGTAGACTTTAGCACTAAAATTAGATGCTTAACTCTTGACCTTGAAGGACTTCGAAGGCGATGGACAGCGTGCGATACTGCCCGCCATGTCTGACACCACCGAGCAGCCCGAGCTCCAGGAGCCGAGCCTCGACGAGCAGATCGCGGCCTACCAGCGCGAATTCAGGGACCTCGACCCGCAGGTCGAGCAGATCGTCTCCGCGCTGGGCAGGCTGAACCGCCGGATGAACGTCGCCTACGGCAGACAGGTCGCCGCCCTCGGCATCAGCAACGCCGAATGGGAGGTCCTCAAGACCCTGGTCCTGTCCGGCACCCCTTACCGGCTGGGCCCGGGCGAGCTCGCCAAGCGCCTCGGGCTCACCCCCGCGGCGATGACCCACCGCATCGACCGCATGGCGGGCGAAGGCCTGGTCACCCGGGACAGGGACGAGAACAACCGGGTCCGCGTCATCGTCGAGCTGACCGATGAGGGTCGTACGAAGTGGCTCGAGGCGATGCGGATGGCCACCACCTTCGAGGAGGACCTGCTCCAGGACCTCTCGGGCGACGAGCGCGGAGCGCTGGGCGAGATCCTGATCCGGCTCCTGCGCCGCGTGGAACACGAACAGCCGGACGCCGGCGGCCGGCTCACCGACCTGGGCTGAGGGCCTGAGGCGGGGGTGAGGGGAGGGGTTGACACACCCCCCTCCCGTCCGTAAGGTTCGTCGAGTTGCCACGGAGCCGGTACGGTCCGGCGGCAGCCGATCCCGCCGCGAATGCGGCAACCAAACTCAGCACGATCTCCCACCGGGGAGAATTTCGGCATGCCGGAATTCAATTCACAGGCTCGATTATGAGTCGCCGGGAGAATCCGCTAGAGTTTGAGCGTCGGAACGGCCCAAGGGCCGGGAAGACGAACCCCGCTGACTGGGAATCAGGCCCGAAAGGATCTGATAGAGTCGGACTCGCCGGAAAGGGAAACGCGAAAGCGAAGAACTGGA
>NZ_JBHWZS010000261.1:0-12087 GCF_042728155.1 Streptomyces sp. NPDC060209 | reverse complement strand
GCCCCCGCCGTCGCCCGGCGGCCCGTCGTGCCGTTGGCGCGACCGTGTCCCCTCCCCGCGCATGCTGCTCCGTCCCACCAGGACCCCCCTGCTCCTCTGAATTCCGCTGTGGCGCGACGACCCGTCGTCACTTCGCGCATACCGCCTTGTCGGCGTCGGCCCTCTGAATGTCTTCCGGCGCCTTTGCCGGACCGGTGACGGGGACCCCCGCGCCGTCGAAGTCCGCTCCCAGGGTCAGCACCATCGCCTGAAGGCCTTCGGCGTCGGAGGCCCCCTGCTTGAGCGCGGTGGCGGGCAGGCCCATGATGTCCGCGAGCGCGCGGGCCTGGTCCGTCTGGTTCGGCGCGTACGCCAACGTCGTCCTGTCGATCTTCGCCGGGGCGTTCGCCTTGTTCGTGGCCTGCGCGACACCCTGTTCGCTCTGGAGCCATTCGACGGTCGCGCTCGCCGCACCGGAGATGTCGCCGCCGTTGAGGACGTCGACGTGTATGTCGGCGGCCTCGGCCCTGCTGCCCTCGAGGACCGCTGCCTGCTCGGTCCTGGCCGCCTGCTCCTTCTTCTTCACCTCGGTGAGTGAGGTGTCGGAACGCATCATGGCGAACAGCTGTCCTGCCTTCTGCGGTTCCACGACCACGGTGACCGGCGTCGGCTCGGCCGGGTTGTCCTTCACCGGCAGCGTGACGAAGGTGATGTTCTTCGTGTCGATCTTGCCGAGTTCCTGGGCGAGCGAGGTCAGCTTCTTGATCGACCCGATGCCGGAGTCGACGGTGAGCGCCTTGGTCGCCGCGTCGGCGAGCTTGAAGAGCTTGCCCGGGTCGGTCAGCGTGTCGTCGGACTTCATCTGACGGATCATCGAGCCGATGAACTGCTGCTGGACCTTGATCCGGTCGAGGTCGCTCTGATTTCCGAAGCTGTGCCGGGTACGGACGAAGGCCAGCGCGTCCTCCCCCTCGACCGTGGACTCGCCCGCGGGAAGGTCGAGGTGCGAGTCGGGGTCCTTCACCGCCTTGTCCAGGCAGACCTTGACGCCGCCGACGGCCGTGGAGAGGGTCTTGACCGCGTTGAAGTCGACCATCATGAAGTGGTCGACCGACAGGCCGGTGATCTTCTTGACCGTCCGCATCGTGCAGCCGGGGTCGCGCCCCTCCTGACCGAGGCTGACGTTGAAGCGCACGTTCCGCGTGCCGGCTATGACCTTCCTGGAACCGTCCGCCTGCTTGGTGGTGCAGTCCGGGATGTCCGTGATCAGGTCCCGGGGGATGCTCATCGCCGTCGCGTTGGTGCGGTCGGCGGAGACGTGGAAGAGGATGTTGGTGTCGGCGTGGCCCGTGCTGCCCTTGTCGCCGTAGCCCTCGTTGCCCTCGCCGGTCCGCTTGTCCGTGCCGATGATCAGGATGTTGAGCGGGCCGTCGGCGGCGACGCTCTTGCTGCCCGCGTCACCGACGTCGACGGTGTCGAGGTTGCCGTTGAGCTTCTGGTAGAGCGCGTAGGCCCCCGCCGATCCGGCGACGACCACGAAGGCCATGACCCCGCCGGTCCACAACAGGGCCTTCCTCCGCCGCGACTTCGGCTGCCTGCGGCCCGGGCGGGAGGCCGGCGGCTCCTGACCGCGGCCGTCCCCGGCCGGCCGGTGGCTCCGCTGGGCGGGCACCTCCCCACGGGGGGAGGCGGATTCCCCCCGGCTGCCGGACCGGACCGGTGTGCGGGAAGGGGCGGACGACTCTCTTCCGGAGTGGTTCAGTCGCAATTCGTAATTGCCGGTCCGCGGGTTGAGCACCCACTGGTCGGCGGGATCGATTTCGTCCGCCCGCCCACGACTATGCGCGTCCACGGTTGCCTGAATCCTCCGTCGGTGCCACGCGAGACGCTTCCCCCTGCAGGGCGCTCGGTTGCTCGTTCCGGTCGTGTGTGACCTGATGGCCGTGAGCACCGGATCGCGTCACACTATCCGGCGGAATCGGCCACAGGGGACGCGCGTGACACATTCCACGCTCTTTACAACCGGGCATTCTGCCTATTCCGCTCCGTTTGTCGTCCATGGCTTGGGAATTGTTTTACGAGCCGCACAGGTCATCCGCCGCATTCGACCCCGAATAGGTGGGGGCTGGGGTCGGGCTCCCGTCCGTATCGCCGGGTGTTTGCCCGGACGGGTCCTTCTCGGAGCTGTGATCCGCCTGTGAATCCCCGGAATTGACTTTGTCGGCGGGAACCACGGCGACGGGTTCGTCCTTGCGCAGCTGCGTGAACAGCCGGTCGGCGTCCGGCTGCACGAGCTCGTCGCGGTTCGGGTCGGCGTGGTAGGCCTGCCGGGGCACGGTCAGGAACTGCACCTTCTCCGTCGGCACGTTCCGCATCCCGCGCACCAGGTCGTACAGGTCCCTCAGGGAATCGAGACCCGGGTCCGTGGTGAGCGACTTGGTCGCCGCGTCCAGCACCGGGTAGAGCCGGGTCGGGTTCAGCAGCACCCCGTTGCTCTGCATCTTGTTGACGAGGGCCCCCAGGAACTTCTGCTGACGGTCCATGCGCTCGGTGTCGCTGCCGTTGCCGATCGACTTACGGGCCCGCACGTATCCCAGGGCCTCCTCGCCGTCGAGCTTCTGCCGGCCCGCGGGGAGTTTGAGGTGGGCGTCGGTGTCATCGACCGGCGCCTTGAGGCAGACCTCGACACCGTCCACGGCGTCGACCATGTCCTTGAAGCCGTTGAAGTCGATGACCATGTGGTGGTCGACGCGAATGCCGGTCATCTTCTCGACCGTACGGATCGTGCAGGCCGTGCCGCCCAGCTCGAAGGCCCAGTTGAACTGGGCGAACTGCTCCTTCGTGGCCTTGCCGTCGTCCGTGTGGCAGCTGGGGATCTCGGACATCAGGTCACGCGGGATCGACATCGCCGTCGCGCTCCGGCGGTCGGCCGCGAGGTGCAGCAGGATCGTGGTGTCCGAGCGCTGGCTGCCGCCGTCGTCACGTCCGTACGCGCTGTTGTCGCCGGAGCGGGTGTCGGAGCCGATGAGCAGGATGTTCTGGGCGCCCCTCGCGATCGGCAGAGGGCGCTCCCTCTCGTACGCCTTGAGCTCGGCGGCGGCGCTCGTGTCGGTCGTGATGTTGCCGTCGAGCTTCTTGTACAGCCACCAGCCGACGCCGGCGGCGACCAGTACGAGGAACGACGCGGCGAGAGCGGTCCAGCGGAGCCAGTGGCGCCTGCCCTCCTGCGGCCCGCGCGCGGGCCGTTCGCCCCAGGTCCCGCTGCCGCCCGCCCCCGGCCCGCCGTCGGCCGCGGAGGCCTGGGAGGACTCGGTGGGCGCGTCGTCCCGCGGGGCCGCCCCGGACGCGCCCTGCGACCCCTCCGACGGCTCGCCCCCGGCCGAGTGGTCCGGGCGGTCCGGTTCGGCCGGGGTGCCGGGGCTGTCGCTCACGTCTGCGTCCATCCTTCACGTTCGGCGGCGCGATGGGCCGCCGGTCGCAGGAGTAGACGGCTGAACCTCACGCTTGGTTGTGCATGCAGACGGAGTGGTCTGTACCGCACCGCCCGATCATGTACCGCCGTCGGTGCTCAGTCCCGGGGGCTCGGCCCGCCATGGGCCGGACGAGTGGCCTTGGGGGCGCTTGTCATACCGCGGTGGCGGTGATCCGCTCACTTTCGACGCGCTTGGCCAGCCCGTTCTCGTCCAGCTGGTCCAGGTGACGGCACAGGACCACGGAGCCTCCGGCGGCCAGCGGCGCGAAGAGTCCGGCGGACAGCCCCTCCCAGGTGTCGTACGTACGGCCCGTCAGCAGCCTGGACCCCGGGCCGAGTCCCAGCTCGGCCGCGTCCTCGCGGGCCCGCGAGACCAGCTGGTCCGCCGTCAGGCCGATGCCGCCCACGGTCAGCGCGGGGGCCGCCGGGTCCACCGGGGCGTACGGAGCGAAGCGGTCGCCCTGGCCCGGCACCTCCACCGCGTAGTCCGCGAACCCCTCGGGAGCCTGCGGGAAGCGGCCGCCCAGCGGGCGCAGGGCCAGCGCGACCCGCTCACCGCGGCAGGCGCGCGCCCGGTCGAGTGTGTCCGGCCCGCTGACGACCAGATCGGCGCCGGCCGGGTCGCCCTGCACCTCGGCGACGACACCCACCGACGAGCAGGCGAGCAGCCAGACCGCCGACTGCCAGTGAGCGGGGAGCAGCAGAGCGAGCCGGTCGCCCGGCTCGGCGGCCAGGTCGCCCTGGAGCAGATTGGCGGTCTTGGCCACCCAATTGGCGAAGGTGGCCACCGACAGTTCGACGCGCTCTCCGGTTGCGTCGTCGTAGAAGGTGACGAGAGGACGGGCAGGGTCCGCGGCGAGCGCGGATCGCAGCAGGTCGGCGGGGGTGCGATCACTGGCGTTCATCCGCGCAAGGGTACGCGGCGGGCGCCGGACCGGCGGGGCGCGACGGGTGCCTCGTACACCGGTTCGGCAGACGGTGCGTCAACTGGGGGCGGCATTACTCCAGTAGCCGGAGATGCCGGAATCTGTCAAGGATTTCCTGTATGCGTGCACTTCTTGCAACCTCCATCGGCGTCACCTGCGCGACGGCACTCACCCTCCCGCTCGCCGCGCCCGCACCCGCCGCCCCCGCCCAGGCCCCGGTCGCACAGGCGTCCGAGGCCGCACCCGCCGAACCCGCGGGTTCGACCCAGTCACTGCCCCTGCGGCCGCTCACCGACGCGGTCCCGCGGACCACCGGTGAACCCACCGAATCCATGCATCCGGACGCAGCGCGAGGGCTGCTGCGGCGCGACGCCCATCGTTTCTCGCTCGTCGGCGTGATCTGGGACGACGCCGACGCCGAACTCCACGGCACCGTCCAGGTCCGCACCCGTGCGACCGGCACCACCAAGTGGTCCGGCTGGCAGTCCCTGGAGACCCACAACACCGACCACGCCGCCGACGCGGGCAGCCCCGAGCGTGAATCGGGCACGGTGCGCGGTTCCACCGCCCCCCTCTGGGTCGGCGACTCGGACGGCGTCGAGGTACGCGTACGTTCCGAGAACGCCGGACCGCGAAGCGGCCCCCCCGACGCCGCGCCCCTCCCCGCCGGTCTCCAGGTGGAACTCGTCGATCCGGGCGACGACCCGGAACAGCCGGGTGCCACCGGCACCCCGGCCACCGGCACCCCGGGCGCTGTCACCGGCGTCACCCCGTCGGCGGGCACGGCGACGCCCGCCACGGCGGCACAGCCCGGCGCGCTCCCGGAGACCGCGGGCCTCACCATGGCCGCGGCCGAGAGCTCCGCGGTCAACGCCGACCTCGCCCCGCTGGGTGCCGCCGAGATCCCCGCCCTGAGCAAGGCCGAGTCGGAGGAGCAGGCGGTCGTCGCAGCGGGTGCCAAGCCGTTCGTGGGACCGCGCCCGCGCATCGTCACCCGCAAGGGGTGGGGCGCCGACGAGAGCCTGCGCGAGCGCGCCTTCGCCTACACATCGACCGTCAAGGCCGCCTTCGTCCATCACAGCGCCACCGGCAACAACTACACCTGCGCCCAGGCGCCCTCCGTCCTGCGCAGTATCTACCGCTACCACGTGAAGAGCAGCGGCTGGCGCGACTTCGGCTACAACTTCGCCGTCGACAAGTGCGGAAACATCTACGAAGGGCGCGCCGGAGGCGTGACGAAGGCGGTCCTCGGGGCCCACACCCTCGGTTTCAACTCGAACAGCATGGGCATCGCGGTACTCGGGACGTACAGCTCGAAGAACCCGCCGGCCGCCGCCGTCACCGCGATCGCCAAACTCACCGCCTGGAAGCTCGGACTGTTCGGCCGCAACCCCAAGGGCAAGGTCACGCTCGTCTCCGGTGGCAGCGGCAAGTACAAGAAGGGCGCGAAGGCCAAACTCAACGTCATCTCCGGGCACCGCGACGGGTTCGCAACCGAATGCCCAGGAATCCGTCTCTACAAGAAGCTCGGCACGGCCCGGACCAGTTCGGCGAAGCTGCAGGGCCGCTGACCGGGAGGCTCCGAACGGTCTGCATACACTGGCCAGCCGAAACGAGGCCCGGCCCCAGCAGGAAGCAGAGACGGTGCTGTGACAGAGGCAAAAGAAGCGATCCTCCTGGTCGGTGGCAAGGGCACCCGGCTGCGTCCGCTCACGGTGCACACCCCGAAGCCGATGGTTCCGGCGGCGGGGGTGCCGTTCCTCACGCACCAGCTGGCGCGTGCCAGGGCTGCCGGGGTGGAGCACATCGTGCTCGCGACGTCCTACCTGGCGGAGGTATTCGAGCCGTACTTCGGTGACGGCTCGTCGCTCGGCCTCTCCATCGAGTACGTCACCGAGGGCGAACCCCTCGGTACCGGCGGGGCCATCCGGAACGTGGCGTCGCGGCTGGCCTCGGGCCCGGACGAACCCGTCATCGTGTTCAACGGTGACATCCTCACCGGCCTCGACATCCGGGCCCTGGTCGCGGCGCACGCCACCTCCGGGGCGGACGTCTCCCTGCACCTCACCAGGGTGGAGGACCCGCGCGCCTTCGGCCTCGTGCCGACGGACGCGACGGGCCGGGTGACGGCCTTCCTGGAGAAGCCGCAGACACCCGAGGAGATAGTCACCGACCAGATCAACGCGGGGGCGTACGTCTTCCGCCGGTCGGTCATCGACACGATCCCGGCCGGCCGGCCGGTCTCCGTGGAGCGCGAGACCTTCCCCGGGCTGCTGGCCTCCGGCGCCCATCTCCAGGGCATGGTGGACTCCACCTACTGGCTGGACCTCGGCACCCCGCAGGCCTTCGTCCGCGGCTCGGCCGACCTGGTCCTCGGCCGGGCCCCGTCCCCCGCGGTTCCCGGCCGCTGCGGCGACCGGCTCGTCCTGCCCACCGCCTCCGTGGCCGCCGACGCCAAGCTCACCGGCGGCACGGTCATCGGCGAGGGCGCGCTGATCGGCGAGGGCGCCAGGATCACGGGCTCCACCGTGCTGGCCGGCGCCGTCGTCGAACCCGGCGCGGTGGTCACCGACTCGCTGGTCGGAGCCGGTGCCCGGATCGGCAGCCGTTCGGTCCTCACGGGCGCGGTGATCGGGGACGGCGCCCAGGTCGGCGCCGACAACGAACTGCGTGACGGAATCCGGGTCTGGTGCGGCGCGGTCCTGCCGGACGCCTCGGTCCGCTTCTCGTCCGACCAGTGAACGGCCCCTCCGACCGGTGAACGGCTTCTCCGACAGGTGAACGCCCCTCGCCGACCGGAGAACGGTCCGCGTCGGCCTTACCCTCGATAGGCACCCCCGACGACCGAGGACCTCACCCGTGGCAGGACGCTTCGTACCCCGCACCACCGCCGTGCCCCGTCAGGAGCCGGGGTCCGGTGCCGGTTCCGCGTCCGCCCCGTCGCGGACCCGGACCTGGACACCGCCGGGGCCGCTCGACCTGCGGCTGGTCCTCAGCCCGCTGCGGCGCGGCCCGGCGGACCCCGCCTACCGGGCGCTGCCCGACGGATCCTTCTGGCGGGCGACCCGCACCCCGGTGGGCGCCGGCACCCTGCGCGTCTCGGCGTCCCACGACGGCAGGGTCTCGGCGGCGGCCTGGGGGCCGGGCGCGCAATGGCTCCTGGACGGGCTCCCGGCCCTGCTCGGTGAGGGCGACGCCCCGGACGCCTTCCGCCCGCGCCACCGGCTGCTCGCACTGACCCAGCACCGCCGGCCCGGTCTGCGTCTGCTGCGCACCGGTCTGGTCATGGAGTCCCTGATCCCGTCGATCCTGGAACAGAAGGTCACCACCGACGAGGCCTACCGCGCCTGGCGGCTGCTGCTCCGCACCTACGGCACCCCCGCCCCCGGCCCCGCCGACGTGACGTTCGGCACGTACGGCCTGTACGTCATGCCGGACGCCAGGACCTGGTCGCTGATCCCTTCCTGGGAGTGGCACCGGGCGGGTGTGGACTCCAAGCGTTCCGCCACGATCCTCCGCGCGGTCCGGGTGGCCCGGCGCATGGAGGAGGCGGCCGCGATGGAGCTCCCCGAGGCGATGGCCCGGCTGCAGCTGATCCCGGGCATCGGCCCCTGGACCGCGGCGGAGACGCTGCAGCGCTCGAACGGCGCGGCGGACGCGGTCACGGTCGGTGACCTCCACCTGCCGGGCATCGTCGGCCACGCGCTCGCGGGCAACCGGAACGCCGACGACGAGGAGATGCTGGCGCTCCTGGCCCCGTACGAGGGCCAGCGCCACCGCGCGACCCGCCTGATCATGCTCTCGGGCAACACCCCGGCCCGCCGGGCGCCCCGGATGACGCCGCGCGACATCGCCCGGCTGTAACCGTCCGCCTCAGCGCACGGTGATGAACGCCCCCGCGTCCCGGGCCGCCCGAGCCGGCGGTGTCGCCTTCGGGTGCCCCACGGCCACCGCGCCCAGCGGGTCCCAGGAGCCGGGGAGATCCAGCACCTCACGCACCACGGACCGGCAGAACATCGTCGAGGACACCCACGCCGAGCCGAGCCGTTCACCCGCGAGCGCCACCAGGAAGTTCTGCACGCCCGCACCGGCCGCGACCACGAACATCTCGCGCTCCGCGGCGTCCCGGCGCTCGTCCCCGTAGGTGTGCGAGCCGTCCATCACGAGGCACGGCACCGCCAGATACGGCGCGTTGCGCAGGACGTCGCCCCGCCGCACCCGCTTGGCGACCGACTCCTCACTGCGCCCGTCCCGCCGCAGATCCGCGATCCACGCGTCCCGCATGGCGTCCAGCAGCCGGGTCCGCGCGTCCTTCGACTCCAGCAGGACGAACCGCCACGGTGTCGTGTGGTGGGGAGCCGGGGCCGTCACCGCCGCCGCCACCGCACGCCGTACGGCCCCTGGGTCGACCGGCTCGTCGGTGAACTCCCGCACCGTGCGCCGGAGATTCAGCGCTTCCCGTACCGCCTCGGACGTGCCCAGCCGGAACATGTCGTCCGCCGCGACCCGCACCATCGCCCGGGCGCCGTCGTCCTCGGACGTGCCGGCCTCCGCCACCACATGGGGGAGACCGCGCACCACCGCGACCGGCAGCCCGGACGCCTTGCCCTTCACCAGGTCACCGGCCGAGGCCAGTTCGTCGGCCGTTGCCACGACCGTGGCGCTCAGCGGATTGCCGTGGGCGTCGGTGCCGCCCCGGAGGTCGTCCAGGACCTTGACCCCGGCGGCTCCGATCGCCACGTCCGTCAAACCGTTGCGCCAGGGACGGCCGAAGGTGTCCGTGACGACGACGCCCACCTCGACGCCGAGCGTGTCCCGCAGGCCGTCCCGGATCGTCCGGGCGGAGGCGTCCGGGTCCTCGGGCAGCAGCAGCACCGTCCCGGCCGGGGTGTTCGAGGCGTCGACCCCGGCGGCGGCCATGACCAGGCCCTGCCGGTTCTCCACGATCCTGAGCGTCCCGCGCCGGGCGACCACCCGGACGGTCTCGGCGTCGATCGCCGCTTCCCGGTCCGTGGCCTCGACGATCCGGCCCTCCGCCTTGGAGACGATCTTCGAGGTGACCAGCAGGACATCGCCGTCCACCAGGCCCGGCTCCGTGGCGGCGATCAGCTTCGCGAGGTCGTCGCCCTCCCGCACCTCGGGCATCCCGGGCAGGGCCCACACCCGGTAGGAGGGTGCCCCGTCGGCGGGTCCGCCGCTCATGCCCGTACCTCCTCGGCCAGCGCCAGGGCCTGGCGGGCCATCTCGGCGGTGGCGTCCACGTCCGTCATCATCAGCGGGACGGCGCGGCAGCGGATCCCCGCCGCCTCGACCTCGTCGACCGCTCCGGCGTCCACGGTGTCGACGAGCCAGCCGTCGAGCAGCCCCGAACCGTAGTGCTGCGCGACCGCCGCGGCGGTGGACTCGACGCCGACCGCAGCCAGCACCTTGTCGGCCATGCCCCGCACGGGCGCGTCGCCGACGATGGGGGAGAGCCCGACGACGGGGACCCCTGCTTCGGCGATGGCCTCCCGGATGCCGGGTACGGCGAGGATGGTGCCCACGGAGACGACGGGGTTCGACGGCGGGAAGACGATGACGTCGGACTCGGCGATGGCCTCCAGCACGCCGGGCGCGGGCTTGGCCTGGTCCGCGCCTACCGGCACGATCGCCTGCGCCGGTACGGAGGCACGCAGCTTCACCCAGTACTCCTGGAAGTGGACCGCCTTGCTCTCGCCGTCGACGTCCACCGCCACATGCGTCTCGACGCGGTCGTCGGACATCGGGATCAGCCGGACCCCCGGCTTCCACCGTGCGCAGAGCGCCTCGGTGACCGCGCTCAGCGGATAGCCCGCGCCGAGCATCTGCGTACGGACGATGTGGGTCGCGAAGTCACGGTCGCCGAGGCCGAACCACTCGGGGCCCACGCCGTACGCCGCGAGCTCGTCCTTGACCCGGAAGCTCTCGTCGGTACGCCCCCAGCCCTGCTCCTCGTTGATGCCACCGCCGAGGGTGTACATCACGGTGTCGAGGTCGGGGCAGACCTTCAGTCCGAACAGATGGATGTCGTCACCGGTGTTTCCGATCACCGTGATGTCCGCGTCGGGCGCGGCCTGTTTGAGGCCACGCAGGAAACGAGCACCACCGATACCGCCGGCCAGAACCACAATGCGCATGCGCAACAGTCTGTCAGGCGGAGCCTGATCGTTGTGGGGGCGGTGGCGGGACGGTCGGTTGTGGGGGCGGTCGCAGGCCGTCAGGCCGGTACGACGTCCTGGGCGGCCGGAGCGCACTGTGCCGCATGCATCGGCATGTCGGTCAGGCCGGGGAAGTAGATGTGCAGGCTGACGGCGGGCTCCAGGGAGTCGTTGACGACCTCGTGGACGTACCCGGGGGCGAAGACGCGCTGGGCGCCGGAGCCCAGGGCCTGGGCACCGCGCGCGGTGTGCTCGGTCAACTCGCCCTCCAGGACCGTGAGTACGCCGGAGGACAGGCCGTGGTCATGGCGTCCGCTGCCCTGGCCGGGAACCCAGCTCAGCAGCCACACCTCGTAGCCGGGCCCACTGCGCAGCCGGTGGTACCAGCGGGTCGTGGTGTCGTACCGGACGAGCGGGGCCCACCGGTCGCGGTCGGCGGCGATGGAGCGGGCGAGTCCGACGAACTCGGCCACGGTGGAGGGGTGGGGGCGGGCCGGCTGGAGGAGGTGCTGGACCTCGAGGATGTCGCCGGCGATGGAGAGGTCGCTGTCGCTGTTCATGGCTGCGGTGGTTCCTCGGCATGTGGATGCGCGTACGTGGGGGTGTCGCGAAGACCGGAATGCGGTGGAGAAGGCTGGATCAGAGCTGGAGCGCTACGGCTTCAACAGCTGTGACAGCTGGAACAGCAACAGCGGGCCTGGACAGCGGTACGGAACCCACGGACGTGGGTCGTGTACATCGCTGCGGTCGCTGGCATGAAGTCAAGGAGACCGGCCCGATGTGCGTTCTGTCAACTCAATGCCCGATTTGGCGGCAATGTTTCACCCCATCCGGTTGAAGGGGGTGAAGAAAGGTTTTGGCACCTGCCGGAGCGGCAAGGTGGCGCATCAACCGTGTCCGTAAACGCGGTTGGGGGCTCGTGACCCTACTGTGATCTTGGTCGCTTCAGTGATCGAATCGAAACATCGAGGCAGGCCCGCTCGTCTCACTCGGTGAGAAGCGACAGGCGATGGCGCCGATGGCATATGTCAGGTTTTTGGTGATTTGAACACTTTCCGCATAGGCTTGGTTCCGCAGAGTGAATACCGAGGCCAATAGCAGATCTTCGCTTGACTGGCCCGAAGCTACACACTTGTAATTTCACTCGTGTCGTTCGGCCGCATCGATAACGGCCGCATCACGGGGACGCAAGAGACAGACGAGGGGCGCACATGACCGAGCTGTTCCAGCAACTGCTGGTCGAGGACGCGGACGAAGAGCTCGGCTGGCAGGAGCGCGCGCTGTGCGCCCAGACCGATCCCGAGTCCTTCTTTCCTGAAAAGGGCGGCTCCACCCGCGAGGCCAAGAAGGTCTGTCTCGCCTGCGAAGTCCGCTCCGAATGCCTTGAGTACGCCCTCAACAACGACGAACGGTTCGGGATCTGGGGCGGCCTCTCCGAGCGTGAGCGGCGGCGCCTGAAGAAGGCGGCCATCTGACCCTGCGCACCCGGACGCCGGGACCGCGATGGCCTGGGGGCCGCACCCTGTACGCAGGG
>NZ_JBHWZS010000260.1:0-12129 GCF_042728155.1 Streptomyces sp. NPDC060209 | reverse complement strand
GTCCCGATGTGTCCGGGACCCGGGCTCCTGCGTTGCGTGCGCCGCTCAGGCGGGCTTCTCCTCCAGGCGCGGGAACAGCACCGCGCCCTTGGTCACCGTCGAGCCGACGGGCAGCCGGCCCCACTGGCCCGCGTCCTGGACCCGCTGGTCCGCCAGGGCGCCCAAGGACGCCTCGGCGCCCAGGGACTCCCAAAGCTTCTGCGAGGTGTCCGGCATCACGGCGTTCAGCAGGACCGCCACACCGCGCAGGGACTCGGCAGCCGTGTACAGGATGGTCGCCAGCCGGGCCTGGCCCTCCGGCGACGTGTCCTTGGCGACCTTCCAGGGCTCCTGCTCGGTGATGTAGCCGTTGACCTGCTTCACGAAGTCGAAGATCGCCAGGATGCCGCCCTGGAAGTCCAGCTCCTCGCCGACCTTGGCGTCGGCCGTGGCGACGGCCTCGGCCAGGCCCTCCTGGACCGCTCGCTCCGCGTCACCGGCCGCCGTGGCCTCCGGGAGCGCGCCGCCGAAGTACTTGCCGACCATGGCCGCGACGCGCGAGGCGAGGTTGCCGTAGTCGTTGGCGAGCTCGGAGGTGTAGCGGGCGCTGAAGTCCTCCCAGGAGAACGAGCCGTCGCTGCCGTACGCGATGGCCCGCAGGAAGTACCAGCGGTACGCGTCCACGCCGAAGTGCGAGGTCAGGTCCTGCGGCTTGATGCCGGTCAGGTTCGACTTGGACATCTTCTCGCCGCCGACCATCAGCCAGCCGTTGGCGACGACCTTGCCGGGCAGCGGAAGACCCTGCGCCATCAGCATGGCCGGCCAGATGACCGAGTGGAAGCGGAGGATGTCCTTGCCGATCAGGTGAACGTCC
This sequence comes from Streptomyces sp. NPDC060209, assembly GCF_042728155.1. NCBI lineage: Bacteria > Bacillati > Actinomycetota > Actinomycetes > Kitasatosporales > Streptomycetaceae > Streptomyces > Streptomyces sp. NPDC060209. The sequence goes on along the minus strand of NZ_JBHWZS010000260.1, from coordinate 11,276 downwards.
GCCGGGAAGGTGGAGTCGAACTTCTCCTGGTTGGCGCCGTAGCCGACCGCCGTCGCGTAGTTCAGCAGCGCGTCGATCCACACGTAGATGACGTGCTTCGGGTCCCAGGGGACCGGGACGCCCCAGTCGAAGGTGGAGCGGGAGATCGACAGGTCCTGCAGGCCCTGCTTGACGAAGTTCATGATCTCGTTGCGGGCGGACTCGGGCTGGATGAAGCCCGGGTTGGCCGCGTAGAACTCCATGAGCTTCGGGCCGTACTCGCTCAGCTTGAAGAAGTAGTTCTCCTCCTTGAGGAGCTCCACCGGCTTCTTGTGGATCGGGCACAGCTTCGTGCCGTCCTCGGCCTCGATCAGGTCGCCGGGGAGCTTGTACTCCTCGCAGCCCACGCAGTACGGGCCTTCGTACCCGCCCTTGTAGATCTGATCCTTGTCGAACAGGTCCTGCACGAACTCCTGCACACGGTCCGTGTGCCGCTTCTCCGTCGTACGGATGAAGTCGTCGTTCGCGATGTTCAGATGCTCCCAGAGGGGCTTCCAGGCCTCCTCGACGAGCTTGTCGCACCAGGCCTGGGGCGTGACGTTGTTCGCCTCGGCCGTGCGCATGATCTTCTGACCGTGCTCGTCCGTGCCGGTGAGGTACCACACCTTCTCGCCGCGCTGACGGTGCCAGCGGGTGAGCACGTCGCCGGCGACGGTCGTATAGGCGTGCCCCAGGTGAGGAGCGTCGTTGACGTAGTAGATGGGGGTCGATACGTAGAAACTCTTCACGCCGTCGCCCCCTTGCTTCTCGGATCCAGTGGCCGCCATGGTCGAAATCCTAACGGTCCGTGGGAGATCCACTCACATCGATATCGGCGGGCCCGGCCGCGGAGAGCTTTGCGAAACATCCTTTCCCGTACCAAAGACGCATCCTGGGAGGAGTGGGCACGCGTGCACGAGGCAGGGGACAACACGATGCGGGTACTGGTCGCCGAGGACGAGGAGATTCTGGCGGAGCTGGTGGCGACCGGGCTGCGGCGGGCCGGATTCGCCGTCGACACCGTGTACAGCGGCGACGCGGCGCTCGCCTATCTCGGACTGCACGACTACGACGTCGTCGTCCTGGACCGTGATCTTCCCCGGGTGCACGGCGACGACGTGGCCCGCAGGCTCGTGTCCGCCGGCTCGCGCACCAGGATCCTGATGCTCACCGCCTCCGGGACCATGGAGGACCGGGTGGAAGGGCTCGACCTGGGCGCCGACGACTATGTGAGCAAGCCCTTCGAATTCCCCGAGCTGGTGTCCCGGGTGCGCGCCCTGCGGCGGCGCAGCGCCCGGCCCGTTCCGCCGCAGCTGGAGAGACACGGCATCCGGCTCGACAGCGTGCGCCGGGCCGCCACCCGGGAGGGGCGGGACCTGGATCTGTCACCGAAGGAGTTCACCGTGCTGCAGCTGCTGCTGGAGGCCGACGGCGGCACGGTCAGCGCGGAGGAACTGCTGGAGCGGGCCTGGGACGCCAACGCCGACCCCTTCACGGGCGCCGTCCGTGTCTGCATGAGCAAGCTGCGTGCCAAGCTGGGGGAGCCGGCGCTGATCCGCACCGTGCAGGGCGTCGGGTACGCCCTGTGAGCCGGCTGCTGAGGCTGGTGCGGGCGACCGGGGCCCCGCAGGTCCGGCACTCGACGATCCGGATGCGGATCGCCCTCGTGTACGGCGGGGTCTTCCTGGTCCTCGGTACGGCACTGCTCGCCACGGTCAATCTGGCGTCGCGGGCCGGCACGGACTCGCAGGCACGCGCCATCGCCACCTCGGCCGCCGTCGCCCAGCCCGGGTTCGCGGTCAACGGCCCCCTCCACGCACGGGGCCGCCTCGGACCGCCCACGGTCTACGACCTCACCGACGACGTCAGTGACGCCGCGAGCAGGGAGCTCCTGTACTGGTCGGCCGCCGCGCTGCTCGTCATGACGGGGTGCGCCGTCGGGGTGGGCTGGTGGACCGCGGGCCGGGTGCTGCGGCCTGTCCACGCGATGACCGCGAAGGCGCGACGGCTCTCCGAGCACACCCTGCACGAGCGGATCGCGTCCAGTGGCCCGGACGACGAGCTGAAGGAGCTGGGGGAGACGCTCGACGCGCTGCTGGCGCGGCTGGAGAAGGCATTCGACAGCCAGCGGCGGTTCATCGCCAACGCCTCGCACGAGCTGCGGACCCCGCTGGCCACCCAGCGGGCGGCGATCCAGGTGGGTCTCGACGATCCGTCGCCGGAGGACCTCGTACGAACCCGGCAGACGCTGTTGGACAACAACCGGCGCAGTGAGCGGCTCATCGAGGGCCTGCTGGTGCTGGCGCGCAGCGAACGGGGGCTGGCGAACAGCGAGCGCGCGGCGGTCGACCTGGCGCAGGTGGTGGCGGAGGAGACCGCCCGGCCCCTGACGGCGACGGAGCGTCCGCCGGCGTCCCGCCCGGAGGTCACGGTCACCGCCGGGACCTGCGTCGTACGGGGAAACCGGCAGCTGCTCGCGCAGCTGGTGGCGAACCTGCTGTCCAACGCGGTGCGGTACAACGTGCCCGGCGGCAGGGTGCGGGTGTCATTGTCGGCGGACGGTGCCCTGGTGGTCCTCAACACCGGCCCGGTGGTGGCCGAAGGGGACATCGCCGGGTTCTTCCAGCCGTTCCGGCGCGGGGAGGGACGGGACCGGATGGGGCAGGGCTCGGGGCTCGGGCTGTCGATCGTGCGTTCTATCGCGGTGGCCCACGGCGGTACGGCCACGGCGGTACCCGGCCCGGAGGGCGGGCTCGCCGTGACCGTACGGCTGCCGGTGGATCAGTCCTCCGTGACGACTCCGCGGGCGGCGGCCCAGGCGGGCAGCCCGGCGAGCACCTCCCGGTAGAACGTCGCGTCGGGCACCTCGCGCGGGGCGGGGCCCGCGTGGAAGAACCCGGCGTTCTCGACGTCCAGCCTGCGCAGGAAGTCGAAGCCCTTGGCGTCCTCGTCGCCGAACGCGACGAACTGGAAGAACAGCGGCAGCCGTGCCGCGTCCGCCAGGGCCTGCTTGGCCGCCACCTTGGCGTCCGGGGCGCCGTCCGTCTGGAAGATCACGAGTGCCGGGCCGGTGGCCGCGGACTTCTCGTAGTGCGTGACGATCTCCTCGACGGCCCGGTGGTAGTTCGTACGGCCCAGGCGGCCGAGGCCCGCGTGCAGCTCGTCGATCCGGCCTTCGTGGGCGGTGAGGTCGACAGCGCCGGTGCCGTCGATGTCGGTCGAGAAGAAGACGACGGGCACGGTGGCGTTCGCGTCGAGGTGTGCGGCGAGCGCCAGGGTGCGGTCACCCAGGTGCTGGGCGCTGCCGTCCTTGTAGAACGGGCGCATGGACCCGGAGCGGTCGAGCACGAGATACACGGTGGCCCGCAGCCCGGTGAGCCCGTGAGCCTTGAGCCCGGCCTGCGCCGCCTTGTACGGGGCGACGAGCTCGGGTGCCGCGGCCTTGACCCGGGCGAGGGCGACGGCGGGCTTGCCGGCGGGGGCGGCGGACTTCGGCTCGGCGACCGGTTCGGCGGCGACGGGCTCGGGGGCGGCGACCGGTTCGGCGACGACCGGCTCTGCGGCGGCGACGGGCTCGGGTGCCACCTCGGGTGCGGCTTCGGCGACGGGCGTGGTCGCGGCGACCGGCTCGACGACCGGCTCGGCGGCCGCCTGGGCCTTCGGCGCCTCGGGCGCGGCTTCCGGTTCGACAACAGCCTCGGGCGCGGCTTCCGGCTCGGTGGCCGCCTCGGCCTTCGGCTCGACCGGCGCTTCGGCCTTCGGCCCGGCGGCGGGCGTCTCGGCTACCGGGTCCTCGACGGCGACCGGCTCGGGAGCCGCCTCCGCCTTGTCGGCAGGTGCCTCGGCAACAGGTGCCTCAGCGGCGGAAGGCTCCTCGACCGCAGGTGCCTCAACGGCGGAAGGCTCCTCGACCGCAGGTGGCGCCGCGACGGCCTCGGCCGGCTCGGACACGACCTCGGCCTCAGGAGCGGTCTCGACCGCGGATTCCGGCTCGCCTGTCACAACAGGTGCCACGACGGGAGCCGCCTCGGCCTCCGCCTCCGGCTCCGGGTCGATGTCGATCGTGATCGGCGCCGCGGCGGCCGGCTCCGTCTCGGAGGCGGCCTCAGCAGCCGCGTCCTTCCCGGCGTCCGAAGCGTCCGCGGACGGCTTCGCCTCCGGGTCCGACCCCTGGGCCGGAACCCTCGGCGCCGGCGTGGCGGTCGACGTGGTCGCCGAGGTCGCGGCCGCCTTGTCGAAGGCCGCCGCCACCAGGTCCGACGCCTGTCCGCTGTCGTGCTCGGCACCGGCGGACCGGTCCGAGGAGGAGGCCGGGGCCGGTACCGAGGCCTTCGCGGGCTCGGCCGCCGAAGTGGCGGTCTCCGACTCCGTCTCCGTGGGCTGGGTGCGCTCGGCCTGGGGCGGGACGGTGGCCGTGGTCGGCTCGTCCTGCTCCGTCCGGCCGAACACCTTGCGCAGCAAGCTCCGAATGCCCATGGGCGAGGCCTTTCGCATGAGTTGGGTGCGATAAATGTCCGTACTGCGGGAATTGATCCCTGGCCAGGGCGGATACGTAAGGTTAGCGGCCGGATCCGGCCGTTCGGCGGCGCGGCCCGCCCCTGTGTCAACCGAGCTCCAACCGAGTCTTCACCGAGTCCTGGGCGGAGGCCCGAACGGCCGGGAGAGCAGCGGTGTGTCCCGGACTTCACCCTCTGTTCACCGGCAGTCCCACGGATGGCGTGGATGCGCACCTACCGTCACGCGTGACACACAGACGGAGGGACGAAAACGTGCGCAATCTGCTGCCGCTCATCGGCTCGCACCCGGGCGGGCGCTCTGCGCTGACCTGCCGCTACCGCTGCGGTGACGCCTGTTTCCAGGAGATCCCGAACACCAGCGACAACGAGTACGCCGGCGACATCATCGCCGGTGCCCTGTCACGCCGTTCGATGATGCGCGCCGCCGCCGTGGTCACCGTGGCCACCGCCGCCGGGACCGCCGCTCTCGCCGGCCCGGCGGCCCCGGCTGCCGAGGCCGCGCCGCTCGCGGGCCGAACCGGCGGCAAACCGAAGCCCACAGCCCCGGGCGCCCGGGGCCTGCGCTTCGCGGCCGTGGCGCCCAACAAGGACGACAAGGTCACGATCCCCGACGGCTACGGCCAGAACGTGGTGATCCGCTGGGGCGAACCGATCCTGCGCGGCGCTCCCGCCTTCGACCCGGACAGGCAGTCCGCGAAGGCGCAGGCGGGCCAGTTCGGTTACAACAACGACTTCCTCTCCCTGCTCCCGCTCCGGGGTGAACGCGGCCGTCAGGTGCTGGTCGCCAACCACGAGTACACGGACGAGATCCTGATGTTCCGTGGATACGATCCGGCCAGTCCGACCCGTGAGCAGGTCGAGATCGCCTGGGCGGCACACGGACTCTCCGTGGTCGTCGTCCAGGAGGAGAACCGCACCGGCAAGCTCGCACCGGTCAACCGCCACCCGCTGAACCGCCGTCTCACCGCGACCAGCGAATTCCGGGTCACGGGCCCGGCCGCCGGCAGCCCGCTGCTCCGTACCTCCGCCGACCGCACCGGCCGCAAGGTGCTCGGCACCCTCAACAACTGCGCGGGCGGCACCACTCCGTGGGGCACCACGCTGCACGGCGAGGAGAATTTCAACCAGTACTTCGCCAACGGTTCCAGCGACACCGACAAGCGGTACGGCATCGGCACGGCCGCGACGGAGCGCAAGTGGGAGCGGTTCGACAAGCGTTTCGACCTGGCGCAGGAGCCCAACGAGGCGCACCGTTTCGGCTGGGTCGTCGAGCTCGACCCCTACGACCCCGACTCCACGCCCCGCAAGCGGACCGCGCTCGGCCGGTTCAAGCACGAGGCGGCGCAGCCACGGCTGACCGCCGACGGCCGTCCCGTGGTCTACATGGGCGACGACGAACGGTTCGACTACTTCTACAAGTTCGTCTCCAGCAAGCGGATGAAGAAGGGGAACTCGCGGGCGGCCCGGGAGCACAACCTCACGCTGCTGGACGAGGGGACGCTGTACGTCGCCAAGCTGACCGGCGACTCCCCGGCCGCGGAGTTCGACGGCACGGGCAAGCTCCCCTCCGACGGAGAGTTCGACGGGAGCGGCGTCTGGATCCCGCTCGCCACGGGCACCACCTCGCACGTCCCGGGCATGACGGCCGAGGAGGTGTACGTCTTCACCCGTCTGGCCGGTGACAAGGTCGGCGCGACGAAGATGGACCGCCCCGAGGACGTCGAGCCCTCGCCGCGCACCGGCCGGGTCTATGTCGCCCTGACCAACAACACCGACCGCGGCAAGGCGGGCAAGGCCGGCGCGGACGAGGCCAACCCGCGCAACGCCAACAAGCACGGCCAGATCCTGGAGCTCGCGGAGCACTGGGACGACCCCGCGGGCGACGGGTTCGCCTGGCGGCTCTTCCTCGTGGCGGGCGACCCGGAGGACCCGTCGACGTACTTCTCGGGCTTCCCGAAGGAGAAGGTCAGCCCCATCTCCTGCCCGGACAACGTGGCCTTCGACGACCACGGCAACCTGTGGATATCCACGGACGGCAACCAGCTGGGTTCGCACGACGGTCTGTTCGGCGTCGCGACGATGGGCGAACGACGGGGGGAGCTGAAGCAGTTCCTGACCGTTCCCACCGGTGCCGAGACCTGCGGACCGGTGATCCAGGACCGTCGCGTCCTCGTCGCCGTGCAGCACCCGGGAGAGGTCGACGGCGCCTCCGTCGAGAAGCCGGCGAGCGCCTGGCCGGACGGGCCGGGCAGGATCGTCCGCCCGTCGGTCGTCGCCGTCTGGCGCAAGGACGGCAGCGACATCGGAGTCTGAGCCGTCCGGAGGGCCGCGGCCGGAGGATCTCTACGTCGCGCACGGCCGCGGCGACGGCTTCGCCCCGCAGCTCTACTCCCTCGGCGAGCACGCCCCGACCAGCGCGTGCCCCGGGTGCAAGCGTGAGATGTACAGCTACAACATGTCCGAGGTCATCGGCGACTTCGGTTCCTGACCCCGTCCGGGCGCCTCACCGCATTAGAGTCGGGTGCATGGTTTCCGGTGAGGCGCCCCAGGCGGAGGGAAGTGTCCGGGTCGACGTCTGGATCTGGTCGGTCCGGCTGACGAAGACCCGGTCGCAGGCGGCTGCCGCCTGCCGGGCGGGGCACGTGCGGGTCAACGGCGAACGGGCCAAGCCCGCCCAGGCGCTGCACACGGGCGACGAGGTGCGGCTCCGGCACGCGGGCCGGGACCGGATCGTGGTCGTCTCGAAGGTCGTGAAGAAGCGTGTGGGGCCGCCGGTCGCGGCCGAGTGCTTCGTCGACAACAGCCCGCCCCCGCCACCGCGCGAGACGGCGATCCAGATCCCGGTCCGCGACCGGGGCACGGGCCGCCCGACCAAGCGGGACCGCCGCGAGATGGAACGCCTTCAGGGCAGGGGCCCGGACCCGGACTAGGGCCTCTCGTTCGGATCATGCGGGCTCGCCTGATCCGAACGAAACCCCCTAGCTCTGGTAGCCCTCCACCTCGCCGGCGGGGCGCACTCTCGCCTCCGAGGGGTCCTCGCCGTACTCACTGAGCGCGCGCCGCTGTCGCAGCAGGTCCCAGCACTGGTCCAGTTGGACCTCGACCTCGCGCAGCCGCGCCCGCTCCTCGGCGGAGAGGCCCAGTTCCGCGGTGGAGCGGGCGCGCAGGGCGCGTTCCTCGGTGATGAGCCCGTCGATGTCGTCGAAGATGTCCTGTTCGGCCATGAGCCTCTCCCGTTCCGGTGTCCTTCAGATGGCGAAGACGGTCTTGCCGCGTGCCCCGCCCGCGCGGTTCTGGGCGAGGGCCTGCGGCGCCTTCTCCAGTGGGAGCTCCATGTCGATGGGCACGTCCAGCTCCCCGCGCGCCACCGCCGAGGCCAGCTCGTCCAGCAGCACGGCGCTGGGGGCGAGCCGGAAGTCGGACCAGGCGACGCCGGGCGGCGCCGCCACGCTCCGCGTGGTGACCGCGACCCCGCCGTCGCGCAGCAGGGCGGCGTGGGCGGCGAACGATGCGGCGTCCGTGGAGACGAGGTCGACGAGCGCGTCGACGCCGTCCGGGTACAGGGCGCGCACCGCGGCTGCCAGCGCTTCGGGACCGGAGGTCGTATCGACGGTGGCGGTGGCGCCGAGCGCCCCCATCCGTCGCCCCTCCTCGCCCCGTACGGCGGCGACGACCCCTATGCCACGCGCCGCCGCGAGCTGGGTCAGGAAGCTGCCGACGCCGCCCGTGGCCCCGATGACGAGCAGGCTCAGTCCGCTGCGCACGGCCGTGCTCGACAGGATCTGCGCGGCGGTCGTCCCGGCCGACGGGAGCGCCGCGGCGGCCTGGAGCGGCATGTCACGCGGGACAAGGGCGATCGCGGAGTCCTGGGGGACGCACAGGTATTCGCCGTACGCGCCGCAGCGCCCGAGCGGCGGCGCCGTCACCCGGCCGAAGACCGGGTCGCCCACCCGGAAGGTGTTGTCGCCGCTGCCGATCATGTCCACCCGGCCCGCGAAGTCGGTGCCCAGGACGAGCGGGAACACGGGCGGGACGGCCTCGCCCGGAGCGCCGTCCGCGGTCTGCCAGTCGAGAGGGTTGAGCGCCGCGTACTCGACCTTCACCCGAACCTCGCCCGCCTCGGGATCGGGCTTCGGCAGCTCGACGAGACGGGGCTCCGCACGGAACGCGCTGACGGCGATGGCTCGCATACGGCAGACCTCTCACTCGCCCCCTGCTCTCACGCATCCCACTGTCGCCCGCCCCACGCACCCGCGCACGTCGGCCCGGGGCGCGGGATCAGCCGTCGTGGAGGGCCAGCGAGACGAGCAGGGCACGGTGGTCGGTGCCGCTCAGGTCCAGGAAGCGGGCGGACCGTACGGAGAAGTCGGCGCTGACCAGGACATGGTCGATCTGGGTGCGCAGGGGTGTACGGCGGTCGGCGGGCCAGGTGTGTGTACGGGACTTCCCGGCGATCCTCGCGCTGTCGTGGAGCGCGCCCGCGTCGAGCACCTCGCGGAAGGCGGCGTGGTCCTGGGAGGCGTTGAAGTCGCCCGCGAGCAGGACCGGCCCGTCCTTGGCCCCCGCCGCGAAGTCCCTGATCCGGCCGAGCTCCTCCCGCCATCCCGAGACCCCGCCGGGCACCGGCGGCAACGGGTGCGCGAGCTGCAGCCGTACGTCCTTCCCCGCGACGGTGGCCACCGAACCCGGCATCGCCATCACACCGTCGACGGCTTCGGCAGGCCTCAGCGGATACCGGCTGAGCAGGGCGGAGCCGAGCGAACCGTCGAGGCGGACGACATCGCGGTGCGGGTACTCGGCCTCCGGGATGCGTGCGGCGAGGGCGTCGGCGCAGAGCAGGTCGCATTCCTGCACGAAGACGAGGTCGGGCCGTTCGCGCCGGACCGCGCCGATCAGCGCATCGGTGGCGCCGCCGAACTCCACGTTCGAGGTCAGCACGCTCAGCTCGGCCAGGACGGGGCCGCGCGCACCCGTCGTCGCCGGACCGTAGGGCCTGGCGTACCAGCCGGTGGCCGCGAGCACCACGGCCGCCCAGACCATCCCCGTACGCCACCGGGCGATGCCCGCGAGGGCGAGGGCCGCGCCGCCGGGGACGAGCAGCCAGGGCAGGAAGGCGAGAGCCTGGGGCACCGGCGTCGGGCCGTCGGCGTCCGCGGCGCGGAAGCCGAGGACGAGGGTGGTACAGGACAGGGCGAGCACGGCGCACCCGCCGGCGGCGGCGCGTCCCCGCCCACGCGGGCGGACCCCGCCCCCCACGGCCGCCCTCGCGGCGCTGCTGCTCACACCGGAGCCCTACCCCCGCCGGGCAGCCATGACCCGTCCCACCACGCCGCCGACCGCCAGGACCGCCCCCACGAGGAGCACGATCCACACCGTCGTCCGCAGGGAGGCGGTCAGCGCGTCGTACACGGCGGCGGCTCCGCCCCGGTCCGTACCGGGCACCTGGTCCAGCACCCGGTCCCGGCCGACGGCGACGGCGATCCGCAGCAGGGCCGCGCCGAGCACCAGCCCGCCGCCTGCCACGGCCGCGGTCGTCAGACCCGCCCGCGGGCCGCCGCGTACGAACGCGAGACCGAGCACCAGGACGAGCAGCACCACCGTGCCGACGGCCGGCCAGACGCTGCAGTACCGCAGCCGGCGGAACGAGGACCGCAGCTCGTCGGCGCGGTCGGCGGAGAGCACGGTGATCGAGGTCTCCCGGACCGGGATCTGCTCGGCGAACGGCACTCCGCTGCTGACCAGTTCATTCTTGACCTCCTCGATCACCGGCGCCAGGTCGATGGTCACCGCCTCCCCGTCGTCGCCGTGCAGCGAGGCGGTCACGGCCCGGTGCGCCGTCCGGTTCGCGCTGTCCCAGGCCCGCTGGAAGGCCTCGGTCGTGGTGAACGACAGGGCGGATTCGTGCAGGAACCGCTCGACGGTCTCCTGGAGCGGCCCGACGTCGATGTCCTTCATCGCCTCGTCCGTGACCAGGTTGGCCACGGTGCCCTGGACGTCCGCGTCGGAGGCCAGCGGGGAGACGGCCGCGAGATACCGGTCGGTGTCGTCGAGCTCCAGATCGACCCATGCCGAGAGCGCGCTCAACGGGACCAGCACGGCGAGCAGGACGAGCAGTACCGCCGACAGAGCCGCTGAGAGATAGGTCCGCACAGGCACCAGCCAATCCCGGACGGCGGCGCGGCGCTCCGGGCCGTACGCCATTCGAGTTGCCGGGCGGCCCGGCCGGGTGTGCGCTGGGAGGAAACACATGGACGGGGGCGGACGGAAGGAGCTGTGCGCCATGACCACACACGCAACGATGCCGACGCGCCGTCGAACGCAGTCGCGCACCCCGGCGCGGCACGGGCACAGCCCGCTCGCCTGGGCGATGCCCCTCACGCTCGGCGTGATCCTCGGCTTCTGGGCCTTCTTCATCAAGCGGGACGGCGGAGCGACCACCAGCGGTCAGATCTGGCTCGGTGTCGTGTCAGGGGTGGCCTTCGCGGTGCTCTGCTACGCACTCGTGCAGGTCAGGTGGGCCCTGCCGCGCGAACTGCGTGCCGCGGCGTACGGCGTGCTCACCGGGGGCGCGATCGGCTTCCTCTACAGCTTGCACGGCAACAGTGTGCTGGCGTCGAGTCTGCTCGGACTGGTGCTCGCCGCAGGGATGTTCTGCACGATGTTCTACGCCTACTACACGCGCGAGGACTGACCCGGCCGTCCTTCCGGACGCAGGGTGTGGCCGCCGGACCCGGTCCGGCG
>NZ_JBHWZS010000259.1:0-12129 GCF_042728155.1 Streptomyces sp. NPDC060209 | reverse complement strand
GCCGTGGCGGGCGGGCCCTTCGCCGTCCGGGGAGGCGGGTTACTGCTGGTAGGCGACCAGCGAGATGCCTACGTAGTGCACGATGAACGCCGCCAGCGTCAGCGAGTGGAACACTTCGTGGAAGCCGAACCAGCGCGGTGACGGGTTCGGGCGCTTGAGGCCGTAGATGACGCCCCCCGCGCTGTAGAGCAGCCCGCCGACGACGACGAGGACCAGCACCGCGATGCCGCCGGTGCGCATGAAGTCCGGCAGGAAGAACACCGCGGCCCAGCCCATGGCGATGTAGCACGGGGTGTAGAGCCAGCGCGGGGCGCCGACCCAGAACACGCGGAAGGCGATGCCGGCCGCCGCGGCCCCCCAGATCGCCCACAGGAGCGGGCGGCTGGTGGACTCGGGCAGCAGCAGGAGGGTCAGCGGCGTGTAGGTGCCCGCGATGATCAGGAAGATGTTGGCGTGGTCGAGCCTGCGCAGCACGGCCTCGCCGCGCGGGCCCCAGGTGCCCCGGTGGTAGACCCCGCTCACACCGAACAGCAGACAGGCGCTGAGCACGTAGACGGCGCAGGCGACCCGCGCACGCGTGCTGTCCGACAGGGCGATCAGGGCGATTCCGGCAATGACCACCGCGGGGAACATTCCGGCGTGCAGCCAGCCACGCATCCGTGGTCTGACCGGTACGGGGTCGGTGAGCTCGACGGGTCCGGACGCGGAGGCGGCTGAAGTCATATCCGCATGCTACCTACGCTTCCGTAGGTAACCGATCCGAGTGGCGATGCTCACGTGTGCGGCCCTCTGGACATATGGGCGGGTTAGTCGGATGATCAAATGAGTGCGGTCGGCACCGGATGAGCGCCAGGGGAATTCGAAGCGGTCAGCATCCGGGTCGCAGCCCCCACGGGGCCTGACAACACACCCTCTCGACAAGGAGCGATCGTGGCGCGAGACATCGCGGCTCCCCTCACTGTTCCCACTCGGCACCAGGAGCTCGTCTCCTGGGTTGACGAGATCGCAGCCCTCACCCAGCCGGACCGCGTGGTCTGGTGCGACGGCTCCGAGGCCGAGTACGAGCGCCTGTGCGGGGAGCTCGTCGCCAAGGGCACCTTCACGAAACTCGACCCGGTCAAGCGCCCCAACTCGTACTACGCCGCCTCCGACCCGACTGATGTCGCCCGCGTCGAGGACCGCACCTTCATCTGCTCCGAGAAGGAGGAGGACGCGGGCCCGACCAACCACTGGAAGGCGCCCGCCGAGATGCGGGAGATCTTCGCGGGGGAGAAGGGTGTCTTCCGCGGCTCCATGCGCGGCCGCACGATGTACGTCGTCCCGTTCTGCATGGGCCCCGTCGGCTCGCCGCTCTCCGCGATCGGCGTCGAGATCACCGACTCCGCGTACGTCGCCGTCTCCATGCGCACCATGACGCGCATGGGCCAGGAGGTCCTGGACGAGCTCGGCACCGACGGCTTCTTCGTCAAGGCCGTCCACACGCTCGGCGCACCCCTGGCCGAGGGCGAGGCCGACGTCCCGTGGCCCTGCAACTCCACCAAGTACATCTCGCACTTCCCCGAGGACCGCGAGATCTGGTCCTACGGCTCGGGCTACGGCGGTAACGCCCTGCTCGGCAAGAAGTGCTACGCGCTGCGCATCGCCTCAGTCATGGCCCGGGACGAGGGCTGGCTGGCCGAGCACATGCTGATCCTCAAGCTCACCCCGCCGCGCGGGGAGAGCAAGTACGTCGCCGCCGCGTTCCCGAGCGCCTGCGGCAAGACCAACCTCGCCATGCTGGAGCCCACGATCTCCGGCTGGACCGTCGAGACCATCGGCGACGACATCGCCTGGATGCGGTTCGGCGAGGACGGCCAGCTGTACGCGATCAACCCCGAGGCCGGCTTCTTCGGCGTCGCGCCCGGCACCGGCGAGCACACCAACGCCAACGCCATGAAGACCATGTGGGGCAACTCCGTCTTCACCAACGTCGCGCTCACCGACGACGGCGACGTGTGGTGGGAGGGCATGACCGAGGAGGCGCCCGCGCACCTCACGGACTGGAAGGGCAACGACTGGACCCCCGAGTCCGGCACGCCCGCCGCCCATCCCAACGCCCGCTTCACCGTCCCGGCCGGCCAGTGCCCGATCATCGCGCCGGAGTGGGAGGACCCGAAGGGCGTGCCGATCTCGGCGATCCTCTTCGGCGGCCGCCGCGCGTCCGCGGTCCCGCTGGTCACCGAGTCCTTCACCTGGCAGCACGGCGTCTTCCTCGGGGCCAACGTCGCCTCCGAGAAGACCGCCGCCGCCGAGGGCAAGGTCGGCGAGCTGCGCCGCGACCCGTTCGCCATGCTGCCGTTCTGCGGCTACAACATGGGCGACTACATGAAGCACTGGGTCAAGGTCGGCGCCGACAAGGCGGACCAGTCGAAGCTCCCGAAGATCTACTACGTGAACTGGTTCCGCAAGAACGAGGCGGGCAAGTTCGTCTGGCCCGGATTCGGCGAGAACAGCCGTGTCCTCAAGTGGATCGTCGAGCGGCTGGAGGGCAAGGCCGAGGGCGTCGAGACCCCGATCGGCATCCTGCCGGCCAAGGGCTCCCTGGACACCGAGGGCCTGGAGCTCTCCGAGTCCGACCTCGACTTCCTGCTCAATGTCGACAAGGAGGTCTGGCGCGAGGAGGCGGCGCTGATCCCCGAGCACCTCAACACCTTCGGCGACCACACGCCGAAGGAGCTGTGGGACGAGTACCGCGCGCTGGTCCAGCGCCTGGGCTGACCCCCGCCCCGTAGCCGAGCGGGCGCCCGCAGGCCACGGCGTGAGGCCCGCGCAGCCCCTCGGGGCGGCGCGGGCCTTCGCGTACGACAGGTCACGTGCCGGGCGCGGTCCGCACCCGGCTCGTGTGTGGCACCCGGTCCACGCGTCTTCGCGACCCGTGGACCGGGGCCGTCAGGGGGCGCCGACCAGGACGGTCGGCACGGTGGGGGCGGACAGGGCCGCGGTGTGCGCGTCCATGGCCTCGGCCGCGAGGATCGCCGCGGCGGTGTCGGCGCGGGACGCGGCCACCACGAGCGCGCGGCCGGCCAGGGCGTGGGCCCGGCGGTGCAGAGCGGCCGGGGACGCCTCGCTCCGTCCGGCGTGCCGGGCGGGCGGCGCGGCGCGGAGCCGGGCCACCTGCTCGGCGATGCGGTCGCCCATGGCGTCGAGGCCCAGCTCGTCGGTGACGGCGAGCAGGGCCGCGAGGTGCCCGGCGAGCTGGATGTCCAGCTCGTCCTCACGGCTGCGGTGCGGGAAATCGGCGTTGTCGGCCGATGTGTGGACCGATTTGGTGCGGATCGGCTCGTACATGGGTGGCCTCCTGGTGTTGCAGTAAGGCCATCCTATCTTAGATTGAGTCTAAAGTTGTGTCGGATCCGGAGGCGCCGGCCGCTCAGGGCTGGCTGTAGCCGTCCAGGAAGTTCCCGATACGCGTCACCGCGTCGGTCAGGTCCTTCGCCGACGGCAGTGTGACCACTCGGAAGTGATCGGGTTCCGGCCAGTTGAAGCCCGTGCCCTGCACCACCATGATCTTCTCGGCCCGCAGCAGGTCGAGGACCATCTGCCGGTCGTCCTTGATCTTGAAGACCTTGGGATCGAGCCTCGGGAAGAGATACAGCGCGCCCTTCGGCTTCACACAGGTCACCCCGGGGATCTGCGTCAGCAGGTCGTACGCCACGTCCCGCTGCTCCCGGATCCGCCCGCCCGGCAGCACCAGCTCGTTGATCGACTGCCGCCCGCCGAGCGCGGTGGCCACCGCGTGCTGCGCGGGCATGTTGGCGCACAGGCGCATGTTGGCCAGGATCGTCAGGCCCTCGATGTACGAGGAGGCGTGCGCCTTCGGCCCGCAGACCGCCATCCAGCCGGAGCGGTAACCCGCGATCCGGTAGTTCTTGGAGAGCCCGTTGAAGGTGAGCACCATCAGATCCGGGGCGATGGCGGCGGTCGGGGTGTGCGTCGCGCCGTCGTAGAGGATCCGGTCGTAGATCTCGTCGGAGCAGACGACCAGGTTGTGGCGCCGGGCGATCTCCGTCAGCCCTCGCAGGATCTCGTCGTCGTAGACCGCGCCGGTCGGATTGTTCGGGTTGATGATCACGAGCGCCTTGGTGCGGTCGGTGATCTTCCGCTCGATGTCGGCGAGGTCGGGCATCCAGTCGGCCTGCTCGTCGCACCGGTAGTGCACGGCCGTACCGCCGGCCAGCGAGACCGAGGCCGTCCACAGGGGGTAGTCCGGAGCGGGGACGAGCACCTCGTCGCCGTCGTCGAGCAGCGCCTGCATCGACATCTGGATCAGCTCGGAGACGCCGTTGCCCAGGTAGATGTCCTCGACGCCGAGGTCGATCCCCTTGGTCTGGTAGTGCTGCATCACCGCGCGGCGCGCCGACAGCAGGCCCTTCGCGTCGCCGTAGCCGTGCGCGCCCGAGAGGTTGCGCAGGATGTCCTCGAGGATCTCCGGCGGGCACTCGAACCCGAATGCCGCGGGGTTGCCCGTGTTGAGCTTGAGGATGCGATGACCTGCGGCTTCGAGCCGCATCGCTTCCTCGAGCACGGGGCCGCGGATTTCGTAACAGACGCCGGCGAGCTTCGTGGACTGGATGACCTGCATGTCTGCGAGCTTACGACCGTGTTTCGCGCGGTGCCCCCGGTTCGCGCACCGGTTGCTCCCTACGGGGTCGCGCGACGGCGCGCCGGGTCTTCCATCGGCATGCCGCCCCGGCCGCGGACCGTGGGAACGGCCGGTCGGGGCGGCTCCGCGGCTTGGAATGCGGGCGTCGGTCACGGGACCGGGTGAGATGCGCCACGCGGGGGCCCGTGCGCGGCCCGGGGGGCGTGCTGCCGGATACCGGCCCCGTGCCCGTCCGCGCCTGCTCGTGCCGGGTTCCGGCGGGGAGTATGCCCTGGTCAGCCGGGCAGAACGGTCCCCTCGGGCAGGCGTACGCCGAAGTCCTCGGCCAGCACCCGCAGCACCTCGGCCGAGTCGCTCAGCTCCCGCTCCACGACCGTGCCGTCGTCGGCGGTCTCCACCAGCGTCCGCCCGGACAGGGCCAGGTGCCGGCCCGGCAGGGTGCGCTGGGCGTACACCGCCTGCCGGAACGGTGAGCGCGGGTTGGTCGCGATGTGCCAGTTGATGACGTCGTAGTCCGGGGCCTCGAAGGGCTCCAGGGTGAACTCGTACTGCGGCTCCCAGTAGCCGCCCTTGTCCGTCTGCAGCTCCCACATCTCCAGCGGCCCGTCGTGCGGGGCGTGCACGAGCCGGTGGCGTCGCGGGGTGTCGAGCAGCTCGGCGTCCACCACCAGCGGGATCGGCTCCAGCAGCGCGCCGTGCGAGCCGAAGCCGACATCGGCCAGGTAGGGGGCGGGCTCACCCTCCACATCGACCTGCATCAGCATGTGCGTACGGGGCCTGATGTCACCGGGCGCGGCGCCCACCACCACCCGCGCGGTCAGCAGCGTCACCCGGAATCCGAGCTGGGTCAGGACCGCGGCGAGGAGGGTGTTGTGCTCGTAGCAGTACCCGCCGCGCTCACCACGGACAAGCTTGTTCTCCAGGTCCGGGAGCGCGAGGGACGGGGCGCTGCCGAGGAGGGGCTCCAGATTCTCGAACGGGATGCCCAGCATGTGGGCGCGGTGCACGGACCGCAGCACCTCCACGGTGGGGCGGCGCTCCCCGGACCAGCCGATGCGGGCGAAGTAGGCGTCGAGGTCGAGTGTCATACCCCGACACTACGCAGACACCTCAGAGGTTTCTCAAATGCCCTGACCGCACAGGAGATACGGGGAACGCGGCCCACGTGTGCCGTGAGGCGGGCCCGGGCGGGTCATGGCGCGGGCCCGCGTGTGTCATGCGGCGAGCGGGGACCCCTGCCCGGCGGACACCACCGAACCGCCCTGGACGACGCCCACCACGTTGGCCGGATCGGCCAGGAAGCCGATGTCCGTCAGCGGGTCACCCCGCAGCACCACCAGGTCGGCGTGGGCGCCCGGCTCCAGGGTCCCGATCTTGCCCCGCATGCCGAGGAGTTCGGCGGCCGTGGAGGTGGCCGCGCGGATCACGTCGATCGGCTGCTGCACCTCGGCGCGGATGCGGAACTCCTCGTTCTGGTGGCGGTGCATCCCGCCCAGGAGGTCGCTTCCGTATGCGGTCCTGACCCCGCCCCGTGCGGCCCGCTCCAGAGCGGCGAGGCCCTGCCCCAGCACCTCGTCCACCTTGCGGTGACTGTCGGCGGGCAGACCGAATTCGGGGCCTTCCTTCTTCAGCGCCCAGTAGGTGACCAGCGTCGGCACGAGGAACGCGTCGTACTCGGCGAACAGCCGCACGCTTTCGTCGTCCAGTAGATTTCCGTGCTCGATCGACCGGATACCGGCCCGCAGCGCGCGGTTGACCGCCCGCGCCGTGTAGGCGTGCGCCGCGACGTACCGGTTCGCCGCCTCGGCCTCCTCGACCACGGCACGCAGCTCGTCCATGGAGTACTGGGTGGAGTCGATGCGGTCGGTGGGTGAGGCCACGCCCCCGGAGGCCATCACCTTGAGGTGATGGGCACCCTTGCGGAGCTCGTCGCGCGCCGCCGCCCGCACCGCGTCGACGCCGTCGGCCACCCTGCCGAGCCCCGCACAGCAGGGGTGGTCGTCGCTGACCCGTGTGCCGCGGCCACGGCTGTCACCGTGCCCGCCGGTCTGGCTGAGGGCGCGGCCGCAGAACAACAGCCGGGGCCCGCGCAGCAGCCCCTCCTCCTGGGCGTCGCACAGGCCGTAGTCGGCACCCGAGGCGTCCCGCACGGTGGTGAATCCGCGGTCCAGCATGCCGCTCATGATCCGGGCGCTGTGGGCGGTGACGTAGCTGGGCGACGAGGAGGGCAGTGCGCCCAGATCGGCGGTGGATGCCGTCACATGGACATGGGCGTCGATCAGGCCCGGCAGCACGGGGGCGCCGGCCAGGTCCACGGACCTGACACCGTCGGGGACGCTCAGCGCGGTGCCGGTCTCGACGATGCGCCCTTCGGCGCACCGCAGGTCGGCCTCCTGGTAGTCGCCGGTGGCCACATCGAGCAGTCGGGCATTGCGCAGCAGCAGTGACAAGGGGGTCTCCTCGGTGGATCTGTCGTGAAAGGCGCGGGGCGTGACGCTTCGCGCCCCGGCGCCGGCGTCGTCGGGTCAGTCGGTGGTCCGGCCGGCCCGCGCGGAGACGGCGCGCAGGTCCGGGACCGCCCGGGAGGCGAGGGCACTGAGGGCACGGACGGACGCGTCGTCGTAACTGCCTTCGGCGTCCAGGACGTTGAGCATGCCCAGCGTGAGGCCGTCGTCCACGACGGGGACGTTGACTACCGCACCGCAGCCGAGCTCGTCGATGGTCCGGTGGTCGGCGAAGACCTCGCGGACCGCCGCGCGGTCGGCTCCCAGATAGGGCAGCTGCCGTTCGATGCACTGCTCCAGCCAGCCGCCGGACACCTCGACGGACTTCTCGCCGCCGACCGGGTACGGGCCGGGGTGGCTGCTGTGGACGCGGTGCAGGACGCGCCGCTCGGGGAACCAGGCCAGCACGGTGAAGAGGCGGACGCCCACCGTCGTGCGGATCTCCTCCTCCAGCGCGGGGAGCAGGCCGGTCGTGTACGTGTCGCTCATCGGGAGGTCACCTCTGAAGTGGTGGACGCGGATGTGAGGCCGGAGGGTGCCGGTCCGGGTTCGGTGAGCTCCTCCAGGGAGCGTCCGGCCGTGCTCACGCCGAACAGCACCGTGCAGATCACTCCGACCGCGAGCACGGCCGTGGTCAGGCCGAAGACACCGGCGAAGCCGAAGCTCGCGGAGGAGACCCCGATGATCACCGGCGCCAGGATGGAGCCGACCCGGCCGAAGGCGCTGGACAGGCCCGTCCCGCTGGCCCTGATCCAGGTCGGGAAGACCTCGGGGGTGTAGGAGTAGACGCCCGCGTAGGTGCCGTTGAGGAAGAAGGAGAGCACCGCCCCCGCCAGGGTGATCGACACCGGGGTCGTGGTCTGGCTGAGCCAGAAGGCGCTGAGGGCCGAGCCGGTGAGATAGAGGGCGATGACGTTCTTGCGGTCGAGCCGCTCCGAGAGCCAGGCAGCGGAGAAGTATCCGGGGATCTGGGCGACATAGATGATGATCGAGAACTCGAAGCTCTTGGTGACGGTGATGCCGCGCTGGATCAGCAGGGTCGGGATCCACGAGAAGAAGCCGTAGTACGAGAACGTGATCACGAACCAGATCAGCCAGGTGATCGCGGTGCGGCGGGCCATCCTGCCGCTCCACAGGTACTTCAGGGCGCCGAACAGGCCCAGTGCCGGACGGGCGGGCGCGATCGCGGCAGCGGTCGCCGCCGCGTCCGCCACCGGTACGGGAGGCAGCGGCTTGCCGATGGCCTTCTCCACCTTGCGTTCGAGATCGGAGACGACCTGTTCCGCCGCCGCGAGCTCTCCCCGGGCGATCAGATAGCGCGGCGATTCGGGCAGGGAACGCCGCCACCAGAGCAGCATCACCACCGGCAGTGCGGTGATCACCTGGGCGACCCGCCAGCCCTCGGGCACGGTCGGGACGACGAAGCGGCCGATGAGCGCGGCGGCGACGAAGCCGAAGGAGAAGAAGCCGGCGAGCGCCCCGACGAACCAGCCCCGGCGCGCGGCGGGCACGAACTCCGAGAGGAACGGGGCGATGATGGCGCTCTCCGCGCCGGCCCCCGCGCCCGCCAGGACCCGGGCGCCCAGGAAGAGTTCGTAATTGGGCGCGACGGCGGCCACCAGCGAGAAGAAGGCGTAGAAGGCGAGCGCCCACATCATCACCTTGCGGCGGCCGATGCGGTCGCCCAGCAGCCCGGCGGCCACGGCCCCGAAGAGGAAGCCGAAGGGCGACGCGGAGCCGATGAGGCCGAGCGCGCCGTTGCCGAGGTCCCAGGCCTCCTGCGCGCTGGGCATCAGGAAGGCGACGACGGCCGAGTCCATCCCGTCGAACGTGTAGCCGAGGCCGCCGATCAGGAGCAGGGCGTAATGGGGCTTGCTCAGCGGCAGCCGGTCCAGTCGGGCCAACAGCGTCATGCCGCACCTCCGGGTCTTCGAGTTGGAGGCAACGTAGTATGCAGAATTAACGAACTGCAATGGTTGTTGCAGATTTTTCTGATCGTTACACCGGTAGCCTGGGCCGGAAACACGTCGGAGACCCGCGAGCACCGGGGAGCCCGCGAGTGCGTCGGACGCCCGCGAGCGCGCCGCCGGCCCGCCTCACGGGAACCGAGGAGAACAGAGGGAGGCCCAGTGGCGGCAGCAGGACCCGACGCCGACGCCGACGTGGAGCGCGGACCCGAAAGCACGGGGGCCGCCCCTGACGCGGGCGACAGCTTCGAGGAGTGGCTGCGCGGCCGGCTCCCCGCGCGCGGGCTGCGCAGCAAGGGCACCGCCGTCCTGGACGTCCTCCTCACCCAGCCGCGACGCGCCTCCTTCGCCCCGACCGCCGAGCTGGCGTCCCTGGCCGGGGTGAACATCGCCACCGTCACCCGCACCGCCCAGGCCCTCGGCTTCGCCGGCTGGCCCGCGCTCCAGCAGGAGCTCAGGGCGCGCTACCTGTCCGCCCTCAGCGCCCCCGACGTCGCCGCCGAGCACCATGCCACGGACGGGGTGGCGGACGCGTCCCTGCGCCGTGACCTCGACAGTGTCGCCCTGCTCACCCGCCGGCTCGACGGCGGTGCCATACGGAGGGTCGCCGAAGCGGTGGCGGCCGCCCGGCACACGGTCGTGGTCGCCGACGGGAGCTACGCGGCGACCGGGATCGCCTTCGCGCACAACGCGCGGCTGGCCGGCTACCGCATCACGGCGATCACCGGTGGTGACGCCCAACTCGCCAATGTCATCTCCGACATGACGGACGAGGACGCGCTCGTCGCCATCAGCTTCTGGCGGCTCTACGCGAGCACCGTCCTCGCGGCAGGGGAGGCGCACCGCCGCGGCGCGAAGGTCTTCGCTCTGACGGACGCGGCGAGCCCCGCGCTCACCGAGGCGGCGGACGAGGTCGTGCTCGTGCCGGCCGAAGGCGTGTCCTTCTTCCCCTCGCTCACGGCCGGAACCGCCGTGGTGCAGGCCGTCGTGGCGGAGCTCGCCGCCATCGACCCCGAGCGGACCCGCCGGGCCATCGAGGCCGCCGAAGCGCAGTGGGACCGCTTCGGCCTGCTGCACCGGCGCCCCCGGCCGCGTAACGGGGCCGCCGATCATTAAGGGCGCGGGAGGACGTGCGGCGGACCGTTGATCAGGGCCTGGCGGGTCCGCGGCTCGGCAGGGTCTGGCTGTAGACGACGCTGGTGCTCGTGCTGCCGAAGCCGGCCAGCTCGTCCATGAGTGCCTCCAGATGCTCCATGGAGGTCGCCGCCACCTTCAGGGTGTAGCAGTCGTCGCCTGTCGTGCGCAGGCACTCCAGGATCTCCCGGCGCTCCGCGAGCAGCTTCCTCAGCGGCTGGTGGCGGTTTCCCGGGTACTTCAGGCGGACGACGGCGAGCACGGGGTAGCCGACCGCGGTCAGGTCGATCGTTGCGTGGTAGCCGGTGATGACGCCCAGTGCCTCGAGGTTCCGTACCCGCTCGGTGGTGGCGGACTGGCTGAGGTTCACCCTCCGCCCCAGCTCGCTGAGCGAGATGCGCGCCTCCCGTTGCAGGAGGTCGATGATCGCCCAGTCGACATCGTCAAGATTCACGGCCATGCCGTGATTCTAACGGCAGAATCATGGCAGAACGCCCCTGCAACCGGGAGAAACCTATTCCTCGTCCGCTGATCGCCGGGATAGTTTCGCAGTATGCAATTAGGCGTCAACGTACCGAACTTCGGCCCGGGCACCGATCCTGGCGTGCTCCGTGAGTGGGCGCGGACCGTGGAGGACCTCGGCCTCGACCTCCTCATGGTGTCGGACCATGTGGCCGTCACCCCGGATGTGGCCGAGCGATACCCGGAGCCGTTCTACGAGCCGTTCACCACGCTGTCCTGGCTGGCAGGCCTCACCACCAGGGTGCGGCTGGGAACGACCGTGCTCGTGCTGCCCTATCGGCACCCGTTGCTGGTGGCGCGCATGGCCGCCAACCTCGACGAACTCAGCGGTGGCCGGCTCGTCCTCGGGGTGGGCATCGGATGGGCACGCCAGGAATACGACGCGCTCGGTGTGCAGTTCACCGCGCGCGGCAGACTGACCGACGAGTACCTGGAGGTCCTGCGGGCCGCTCGGGGCTCGGTGTCCGGGAGCGGCGCGGCGCCCCGGATCCCCATCTGGGTGGGCGGCAACAGCGAGGCCGCGATCCGGCGCGCCGTCAGGTTCGGCGACGCCTGGCACCCGCTGAGGGGCACCCTCGCCTGGATGCGGTCGGCCGTGACCAGCCACTCCCTGCCGGCGTTCGCGCCCCGCATCGCCCTGCGGATCACCGCCGAACCGGTCGAGGGCCACGAACGTCTCGCAGGCGTCGGCACCCTCGAGCAGATCCTGGACGATCTCGGCCAGCTCGACCGGCTCGGCGCCGACACCGTCGTGCTCGATCCCTACCACGGCGACCCGGAAGAGACCCGTCGGCCCGACGCGGCCTGGCAGGCACTGGCCGCCGTGACCACCCACCGGAGGACACCATCGTGATCACCCCTGCAGACGAGAAGCTCCTGCGGCGTGCGATCGGCATCGCCGCCCATGCCGTCACCCTGGGCGACGCACCGTACGGCTCCCTGCTTGCCGGTCCGGACGGCGCGATCCTCGTCGAAGCCCACAACACCGTGCGGCGCGACAACGACATCGCCGCACACCCGGAACTGAAGCTCGCCCGCTGGGCCGCCCGTGAGCTCGACCCCCAGGCGGCCGCGCGCACCACCATGTACACCAGCTGCCGGCCTTGCGGCATGTGCGCCGGCGGCCTCGTCCGCTCGGGACTCGGCCGGGTCGTCTACGCCCTGTCCACCGAGCAACTCATCGAACTCAACCCGGAGTCGGGCGCCTGGCCGACGGTGGCGCCCGAGGGTCCGGCACTGTTCGACGAGGCGCGCGCTCCCATCGAGGCCTACTACCGTTCATGACTCCCGTCGCGCACGGTCCGTGGCCGTGCGGCGGGCGGACCGGCGGGTGCCGCACGCGGAGGTCCGGCCACCGGAC
>NZ_JBHWZS010000258.1:0-12138 GCF_042728155.1 Streptomyces sp. NPDC060209 | reverse complement strand
ATGGACTTCAACGACATCCGCACCACCCTGCAGGCCCTCATCGCGCTCTACGACAACTGCAACAGCCTGCACACCAACGCCTATGACGAGGCGGTCACCACCCCCACCGCGGAGTCCGTACGCCGGGCCCTGGCCATCCAGCTCATCATCAACCGCGAGTGGGGTCTCGCGATGAACGAGAACCCGCTGCAGGGCGCTTTCATCATCGACGAGCTGACCGATCTGCTGGAGGACGCGGTGCTCACGGAGTTCGAGCGGATAAGTGAGCGCGGTGGTGTCCTCGGCGCGATGGAGACGGGCTACCAACGGGGCCGCATCCAGGACGAGTCGATGCTGTACGAGGAGCGCAAGCATGACGGCACGCTGCCGATCATCGGCGTCAACACCTTCCGCAACCCGCACGACGGGGACGTGCAGGGCACTCCTGTCGTCGAACTCGCCCGCGCCACCGAGCAGGAGAAGGAGTCCCAGCTCACCCGCGTCCATGACTTCCAAGCCCGCCACGCCGACGCGGCTCGACTCGCTCTCGCCGAACTCAAGCGTGCCGCGACCAGCGGCGAGAACGTCTTCGCCGTGCTGATGGACGCCGCACGGGTGTGCTCACTGCAACAGATCACGGACGCGTTCTTCGAGGTGGGCGGCGCCTACCGGCGCAACGTCTGACCGGGACGCCCATTTGTTGTCCGCCCAACCTCCGTACCAGGGAAGGTCTTTCATGACCGGCATCTCACGTCTCGGCGTCGTCGGCTGTGGCCTCATGGGCTCCGGCATCGCCGAGGTCGCCGCACTGCGTGGCCTCGACGTCACCGTCGCCGAGTCGAGCCCCGAACTCACGGCCGCCGGCCGCGATCGCGTCACCGCGTCACTGGACCGCGGTCTACGACGCGGAAAACTCACCGAGGCCGAGCGCGACCAGGCTCTTGCCCGGCTCTACTTCACCCACGACCTCGGGGAGCTGGCAGACCGGCAGTTCGTCATCGAGGCCGTCGCCGAGAACCGGGAGGTGAAGCTCGGCATCTTCCGTCAACTGGACAAGGCGATCGCCGACTCGGATGCCGTCCTCGCCACAAACACCTCCTCGATCCCCGTCGTGGACCTCGCCATCGCCACGGGACGGGCTTCCCGGGTCGTGGGTCTGCACTTCTTCAACCCCGTACCGGTGCAGAAGCTGGTGGAGGTGATCCCAGCCCTCACGACCAGCGCCGACACCGTGGCCCGCGCCCGCTCCTTCGCCGCCGAGCTGCTCGGAAAGGAGGTCATCCAGGCACCCGACCGCTCAGGCTTCGTGGTCAACGCGCTACTGGTGCCGTATCTGCTGGCCGCGATCCGCATGGTCGAGTCCGGCGCGGCCCGCCCCGAGGACGTCGACAGGGGGATGGAACTCGGCTGCGCCCACCCGATGGGTCCGCTGCGGCTGCTGGACCTGATCGGCCTGGACACGGCGCAGGCCGTCGCCGAGTCGATGTACGAGGAGTTCAAGGAGCCGTTGTACGCCGCTCCCCCGCTGCTGCGACGAATGGTCGCAGCGGGTCACCTGGGCCGCAAGAGCGGACGCGGGTTCTACGAGTACGACGCCTGACGGCACAGCCGAACGGCCTCGCATGAGGGAGCCGGCCATCGGATACCCGGTGACCGGCCCTCATGCGGAGTGGGTTCAGAGCGGCCCGGCCGCGAGCGCCACCGCTGCCGCGCGTCCCTCCGCGACGGCGTGGGTGACGCGGCGCGGTACGACGCAGTCGCCGACGGCGCGGACGGTCCGGCCGTCGGCCGGAATGGACTCCGGGCGGCGTGGGCGGCGTTCGCCGACGGTCACCAGGACGTCGGCGGCGAGGCGCGTCTCGTGGCCGTCCATGACGCTTCGCAGGCACAGTCCGTCGGCCGTGGTGGCGGTCACGGTGTTCATCGCGACGATACGCAGCGGGGCGCCGGTGAGCCGGTTCATCAACTGGGTGCGGTTCTCCGGCGACAGACCCGTCGCGAATCCGTTGCCGGGGGTGATCACCGTGACCTCGCGGGCTCCGGCCGCCAGCGCGCTCTCGACGGCGCCGATCCCCTGCCACCAGCCGAAGCCGTCGTCGAGGACGGCGACCCTGGGCGCGCTCGGCACGACATCTGCGTACCGGTGGAGGAAGTCCGTGCTGGTGAGCGTCCGAAGCTCGCCCGGCACAGGGACGACCGCCTCCTCGGCTCCGGTGGCCAGCACTATCCGGGAGTACTCGGCCAGTTCGGCCGACGTCGGGGCGGTGCCCAGCACGACGCGTACGCCCAGATCGGCCAGTTGGGCGCGCTGGAAGTCGACGAACGTCTGCCATCCGGAACGGTGCACGGCGAGACCGGCCAGGCGCGCCTGGCCGCCCGCTTCTCCTGCACGGTCGAAGACGATCACCTCCCTGCCGGCACGGGCGAGCGCCATCGCGCACTCCATGCCCGCGGGACCCGCGCCCACGACGGCCACTGGGCCACTCCGGGAGCCGGACCGGGTGAGCAGCAGGGGCACCGCGGGCCGGGCCGCCGCGCCGGGCGGGCCGAGCTCCGGGTTCACCGAGCACGAGCCGGTGGGTTCGAAGGTCCGGCAGCCCTCGTTGCAACCCGTGCAGGGGCGTATGGACCGCTCGTCGCCGACGATCATCTTCCGCGCGAAGTCCGGGTCGGCGATGAAGGGTCGTGCCATGCCGACCAGATCGGCGCCGCTGTCCAGCGCCCGTTCGATGTCGGCCGCCGTCCGGAACCCCTGACTGATCAGCAACGGCAATGCGACCGCCGTGCGGAGCCGGGCCACGGACTCGAGGAGAGGTGGCCGGGTGGTGGCCATGCCGGGGACGTAGGTGTTGCGCACGCCGGTGGTGACGTTGACGTACGCGAAGGGCGTGGCGTCGCTCAGCCGCGGGAGCAGCTCGATCAGGTCGTCCAGGCCGAGGCCGGAGTCGTGGCCCGGCTCCACCGACACCCGTACACCGATGGGAAGTCCACCGATCTCACCGCGGATCGCTTCGATTACCTGGGCGAGCAGGGCGATCCGGTCGCCGTACTCGTCGTCGCGGGTGTTGTTGACGCGCGAAAGGAACTGGGCGAGCAGATAGCCGTGGCCCGCGTGCAGCTCGACGCCCTGGAAGCCGGCCTGCACGCTGTTGGCCGCCGAGACGCGGAACGAGTCGACGACGCGGCGTACCTCTTCGGCGCTCAGCGCTAGGGGCACGGTCGCCTCACGCGGCGAGCGGACGGCGGCCGCGGAGACCGGCGCGTAGTAGGTACCGGCGCCCAGGGTCTCCCGGCCCAGGTGGACCAGCTGTGCGACGGCCATGGCGCCGCCGTCGGTGATGGCCTCTGCGCGGCGGCGTACGGCGTCCTTGATCTCGGGGCGCCAGGCCTCGGTCAGGTAGCGCTGCGGCAAGGTCGACTCGGGCGCCACCGCGGTTCCGCCGGTGATCACCATGGCGGCGCCGCCCTGCGCAAGGCGCCGCCAGTAGGACGCGTCGGCCTCGGTGGGCGCGCCCTCGGCAACCGCGGCGGTGGCGTGTGCGGTGGCGACGAGCCGATTTCGGAGGGTGAGACCGCCGAGCGTGAACGGGGTGGCGAGCGTGGCCGAGGTTCGGCGGGGCATGCGGCTCTCCTTCCCTTCAGAGGGCGGATGGGGAGGCGAGACCGGTGAGTTCGGCGAGTCGGGCCCGATGCCGGTCCGCCGTGCCGAACAGCACCTCGCTGCTGCGTGCCCGCCGCACGTACAGGTGGGCAGGGTGCTCCCAGGTGAAGCCGATCCCGCCGTGCAGCTGGACGTACTCCGCCGTCGCCAGGCGGAAGGTCTCGGAGCAGACCGCAGCGGCGGCGCTCGCGGCTACCGGCAGCTGGGGCGATGCGATAGCCACGCAGGCCGTCGCGTAGGCGGACGCCGAGCGCGCCGCCTCGAGCGCGACCAGCACGTCGGCCAGCCGGTGCTTGACGGCCTGGAAGGATCCGATGGCGCGCCCGAACTGGTGGCGCTGCGCCACAAAGTCGACCGTCGCGTCCAAGGCGTGGCCGCTGCCGCCCACCTGCTCGGCGGCGAGCGCGGCCCTCCCCACGTCGAGGGTCTCCGTCACCTGCCCCGACTCCCCCACGGGTGTGGCGGGTGCGCCACGGAACTCCACCAAGGCCTGGCGGCGTGTCCCGTCCAGCACGCGGCGGGGTGTCCGCAGGCAGGAGCCCACGGTCGGCTCGCACGCGAACAGCCCTGTTCCATCGGGCGTTTGCGCCCGGACCACAACCAGCTCCGCTCCGGCCCCGTCGAGCACGAAGTCCGCAGCGCCGTGCAACGTCCAGCCGGAGCCGCCGAGTTCGGCACTGACTATCGGCACGTCCTCGCGGAATCCGGCCACGGTAGCAGTGAGGGTACCGTCCGCGATCCGCGGCAAGTAGCGCTCGCACGCCTGGCGGTCGCCGCTGCGCAGGAGGGCGTGCGCGGCGAGGACCACGGTGGGCAGCAGCGGTGCGCAGTAGAGCGCGCGCCCGGACTCCTCCAGCGCTACCGCGAGTTCGGCGAAGGTGAAGCCGGATCCTCCGTATTCCTCGGGAATCGCCAGTCCGTGGACGCCGATCTCGCCCGCCAGCCGCGTCCACAGCCCTTCGTCGTATCCGCGCGGGTTGGCCAGATGCTTGCGGACGTCCTCGGATCCGCTCGCTTCGGCGAAGAAGTCCCGCAGGACGGCGCGCAGTTGACGCTGCTCATCAGTTTCCGACAACAGATGGGGGTCGATCTCGGGGTGACGGCGGAACATGGGACCTCCATCGAACTCGTGCGATACAGAGTGCAGCACGCTGCTGCCCCTGTTCTCCTCTGCGGCGCGGGCTGACACGCACCCAGCAGAGGAAGAAGGGTCAGCGGGCCTTGCCCGACTGCTGGGCGTACTTCTCGGATGCGGCGTTGATCGCCGCCATGGTCTTGGACTTCCACTCGTTGTCGCGGACCCAGGCGTTGTGCTCGCGAATGGGCTGCAGCTGGCCCCGGAACTCCGGGATGACGTACTCGGCCCAGAGCTCGACAGCGCGTTTCTGCCGGTCGAAGGTGGTGAAGTCGGTCAGCGTCATCACGAAGCTGCCGAAACCTCCGGTCTGGTCCGCCAGCTTCCGGATGAGCTCGATGGCCGTGTCCGGCGTCCCGATCAGGACCGATCCGGACGCAATGGCATCGTCGATCATTCCCTCGACGTCCGGCCTCTCCGACGCGGGCAGCGGCGAGATGTGGGCGAGGTAGTTCCAGATCTCCTCGAAACCGTAGGCGCAGTCCTTGCGCGCCTGCTCCTCGGTCTCGGCGATGTGCGTGATGGCGGAGAGTCGCCAGTTCTTACGGTCGACGGTCCGGCCGTGGGCTGCGGCTTCCTTCTCCGCGATGCCCCAGTGCGTCCGGAGTGCCTCGAAGGCCGCCGGCGAGCTCGCGGAGAGGTTGATCATGCCGATGCCGAGCCTTCCCGCGGTCACCGGTCCCGACGGCGAGGTGACCGCGGCGACGACCACATCGAGCTCGGGGACGGAGTAGGGGCGCAGTTGCAGCCTCGCCTCGTGCAGGTCGTACCAGTCGGTCTTCTCCGTGACGGTCTCGCCACGCAGGAGTCGCATGATGACGCCCGCCGCCTCCAGCATCCTGTGGCGCTGCGTGGCCGGGTCGATGCCGAGCATGTAGGCGTCGGAGATCAGCTGACCGGGACCGAAGCCCATAATGGCGCGCCCGTGAGTGAGGTGGTCGAGCATGACCAGCCGCTCGGCGACCAGGAACGGGTTGTGGTACGGCAGCGAGTTCACCGCCGTGCCGAGCCTGATGTTGCGCGTGGTCCGCGAGACCGCGGCCAGCATCAGCTCCGGGGACCCGATCGGCTCGTGGCCTCCGGAGTGGTGCTCGCCCAGCCACGCCTCCTGGAAGCCGAGCCGGTCGGCCATCTCGATGATGGCCAGGTCCCGCTCGAAAAGGACCGTCGGACTGACGCCGATCTTGTGGAAGGGGGCCATGAAGACACCGAAGTTGGCCGGGTAGTGCGATGCGGACATGATCGATGAGCCTCTCGCCGGTGAGGGTTGCGAACAGGGGGCGGGGCAGGAGCGTGCGCGCGTCAGAGCGAGGGCGGCGTCACACTGCCACCGAAGGCGACGACGAGCGGGATCGGGTCGAAGTGCTCCACGAAATGGACGATCTTTCCGTCCCGGATGGTGAAGCAGGTGACGTACTCGTTCTTGTACTCGACCGGCCGCACCATCTCCATGTCGCTCTTGTAGAAGGTGACGACCTGGCCGGGGTCGGAGTGCAGGGTCTCGACACGGATGTCGTAGAGACCCTCGGTGACGATGGACTCAGGCAGCGGAGCGAGAAACTTCATGACGGCCTCGACGCCGTCAATGCGGCGCGGGAACCCCTCCGGGGCCCACCGCATCTCGAAGACCACGTCGGGCGCGAGCAGTTCGCGTTTGACGTCGAAGTCCCAGTCGTTGATCGCCTGGAGATACCGCTCGGCGATCGCCGTGTTCGCCTGCCTCAGCGCGTCTTGTTCCATGACTGACCCTAACTGAGTTTGATTCGGTTTGCAGAGAACCTAAGCGGTCTCGACCTCGCGGGTCAATGGCCGTGCAAGGGAAGCCCGATCCCTGCACTCACCTTCCAAATCCGAAGGGACGTGAGTACGCTCATAAAGTGAATTGAGTTCAGGAGAGGGGTTGCTCGGTGACCCCACAGCGGCTTGGACCAGGGGGCGTCACGGGCATGTTCGTCGACAACGAAGATCTGACCGCCGACGTGCTCCGGGGCGCCTACGGGCGGTTTCCGTCCGGCGTCACCGCGGTCTGCGGCCTCGTGGACGGCCGGCCGGCCGGCATCGCGGCAAGCTCGTTCACCTCCGTCTCGCTCGATCCGCCGCTGGTGTCGCTGTGTGTCGCCCATACCTCGACCACGTGGCCGGCCCTACGGCGGGCTTCACGCCTGGGCGTCAGCGTTCTCGCCGAGGACCAGGGGCCGGTGGCGCGTGCCCTTGCGACCAGGTCCCCCGACCGTTTCACGTCCGTGGATTGGGTGGCCGAGCCGCCGGGCTCCGTATTCGTCCTCGGAGCGGCACTCTGGCTGGAGTGCCGGATCGTCCAGGAGATCTCCGCCGGCGACCACGTCATCGCGCTGCTCGGGATCGACCGGCTCTCTCCGCACTCCGCGGTCCCCCCCGTGGTCTTCCACGCCAGCACCTTCAGGTCCCTGGCGGAGATCTGACGTGTACGTCGACGCCCGCAACTCCGACGTCCGGCTCGCCGGGTGCGACGACCTGACCCGTTTCAGCGTGCTGGCCGACGACCTGGAGGCACTCGCCGAGCGAGCCGGGCAGTTCGGCTACCTCGCTGAAGGCGTGGCCTTCGTGCGCAGCGACTGGATTCGTGACTCCGGGCCCCGCACGAGGGCGTGGCCGGCAGCGCTCGACGCGATGCTCGCCTTCGCGGAGTCGTCCGGGTGGCTGGCCGAAGGGCATGTCCAGGCCCACATCGTCCTGCCCGGCGCAGAACCGGCCTGATCCACTCCCCCGGTCCTTCCCTCCGCGCCCGACCCATCCGGAGTGCCCAGCGCCGGCGGGTCACCTCGGATGCCGGACCTACGGACGTCTCGACATCGTCTGCGGCGGTCCCCGACGGCGCTCGAGACCGGTCACGAGCGGTGTGTCGCCTCGCGGGCCGTGTCCGCAGCGGTGAGCCCGAACACGAGGGCTGCGGCGAGACCGCCCGCATAGGCGCGATGCCACAGGCCTCCGGTGTCCGATCCGGCGGCGAGGAGGCCTTCGAGCGGTCGGCCGCCCTCGTCCAGCGCGCGGGCCCGGTCGTCGATGCGCACACCATGGAACGGAAAGGTGATGGCCGGCACCGTCTCGATGACGTAGTACGGCGGCTCGTCCAGCGGCCGGCGGTCCAGCCTCCGGCCGGGCCCCGGTTCCACCCCTGCCGCGGTCTGCTCGTTGAACAGCTTGACGGCATCGCGGATGGCCTCGCCCTCGTAGCCCCACTCCTCGGGCAGACAGGCCAGCTCGTCGAGGTCTTCGGCGAGTCCGACGCGGCCACCTCGCTTGCTCGCCAGGGCGTACTTGTCGACGGCTACGGCACCCTCGACGTACGAGCCGACGATCCAGTCGCGGAACACCCGGGCGTCGGCGATGAGGAGACCGCGGCTTTCGGGCTGGCGAAGCAGTGCCATGGCCGTGAGGTGGTCACCCAGCGTCTCGTCGGCGAACCGCTCGCTGCGCAGATTGAACAGGATGGCGTGCTCGCTGTAGTAGAGCGACATGTCGACGAAGTCCGCCGGGTCCGCGAAGGGGATGCCGCTGGGAATGAGGTGGCCGTAGAAGCCCGCGTCGTCCGAGCCGGTGGCTGCCCCGGCCCCGGTGGCCAGACGGTAACCGCCGCCGTGACTGTGGGGATTGGAGCGGAGCCGCATCCGGTCTGCGTGCGGATGCACATGAGCGGTGCGGAGGGCGAGGTCGCCCTGGAATCCACCGGTCGCGATGAGCGTGTTCCGAGCACGCACCTGCCTGCGCGTGCCGTCCACCGCCCTCAGGTCCGCTCCGGCCACGACGCCTTGCTCGACCACCAGCCGCTCGGTGTCGGTCTCGAGCAGCAGCTCACCCCCGCCGTCGAGAATGAGCTGACGGCAGGTGTCCACGTAGTGGTTCGTGTCGAACTGGTGCCCGCGGCCGAAACCGAGGACGCGTTGTGCGTCCTTGACCTCCACGCCGACGGAGCGGATCCAGGAGATTCCGTCGGCGAACCGGTCCACCAACGCGCGCTTGAGCGTGCTGTCTCCACGCGGATTGTGTTCGTCCATGACGTCGTGGCTCGGGGCGGTCCACGCGTAACCGGCGAAGCGTGCGGAGCCGCCGACGTCTGTGCCGATCTCGACGATCACGACCGACAGGCCGCCGCGTACGGCGCGGGCACCGGCGGTCAGCCCTGCCATGCCCGCGCCGATGATCAGCAGGTCGACGTCTTCCGTGTTCATGTGACTCTCCTGGGGCCAAGGGATGGGCTTGCCGGCGAAGTGCAGCGAGCGGGTGCGGGATGCCGTCTCAGCCCTGTGCGGCAGCCACGGGAGCATCGCTCGGGCCGTCGAAGTAGGCCTGTTCCGCACGCGTGAGGAACAGCGGGTCGGCCGGCTCGCCGCGGACGGCGATGCCGCCCTCGTGCAGCACGACCACCTCGTGGCATGCGGACGCGGCGCGGCCGAGGGACTGCTCCAACAGGACGACCGTCATGCCGTCGTGAGCGAGCCGCCCCAGGCGGGCGTACACCTCGTCGACCATTGCCGGGGACAGGCCGAGCGCCGGTTCGTCGACGATCAGCAAGTCGGGTCGCGCCATCAGGGCCCGCGCGATCGCGAGAATCTGCTGCTCGCCTCCGGAAAGCCCGGCGGCGGGTACACCCATCCGCTCACTCAGCCGCGCCGGCAACCACTCGGCGGTCTCCGCAAGGCGCGCCCGCAGTTCCGCCCCCTTGGTACCCGCGGCGTAGGCGGCGACTTCCAGGTTCTCCCGCAGGGAGAGCGTCTTGAACAGTGCGCGCCCCTCGGGCACCAGCGCGCTGCGCAGGCTCCCGTCGACCGCACGCCGACCGCGGGTGGGCGGCAGCGTGCCGTGCAGGATCCGGCCCAGTGTGCTCTTGCCCGCGCCGTTGGCACCCACGATGCCGACGACGCTGCCCCGGGCGATCGTGAGGTCGACGCCGCTCAGGGCGGTGACTCCGCCGTAGGCGTGGCCCACGCCCTCCAGTCGCGCGGCGGCACGTTCGGCGCCGTCCCGGCGCGGGAGTTCCCCTCGGGCAGCGCCCTCGCCCAGGTAGGAGGAGCGCACCCGAGGATCGTCCAGGATCTCGCCGGGCCCGCCCTCTCCGATCGGCCGGCCGAAGTCGAAGGCGAGCACCCGGTGGGCGACGGCGAACAAGTCGTCCAGGACATGATCGATGATCACGACCGCAGTGCCGCGCTGCTGCTGTCGTACGATCTGCCGGGCGAGCAGGTTGCGTTCGCCGGCATCGAGACCGCCGAACGGTTCGTCCAGGATGAGAAGTTCGGGTTGCTCCGCGAGCGCCCTGGCCAGGTCGAGACGCTTGTGCATGCCGAAGGACAGCTCGGCCGGATAGCGGTCCGCGACATGCGCGAGTCCCACACTCTCCAGGAGCTCAGTGGCTCCGGCGCGGTGTTGGGCGGTGACACGGCGACGGGTACAGAGGACGTTCTCCAGAACGGTCAGCTCGGGGAACGTCTCGGCGTGCTGGAAGGTGCGACCGATACCGAGCCTGCGTCGGGCGGTGGCGCGGCCCTTCAGGAGTGACTTGCCGCCGTATCGGGCGCTGCCTGCCACCCGTCCGCCTCCGACGAGCCCGGACAGGACGTTCAGCAGCGTCGTCTTGCCTGCGCCGTTCGGGCCGATGATCGCGAGGGTCTCACCGGCCCTTACGGACATCGATACGCCTTCGAGCGCCTTGAGCCCGCCGAAGGTGACCGCCACCTCGTCAAGTCGCAGCAGTTCGTGGGTAGTTTCCGCGGGTTCGGGCACCTTTCGCGGCATCTCTTCGGGCAGCGCCGCAAGGGTCGGCGGGCGCGTCCCGGCTCGCCGCAGCAGCCGGCGCGCCAGCCGTCCGAGGAAGAGCACCGCTCCGCCCGGCAGGAACAACAGCGCGGCGATGAGCACGACGCCTTGGAGGACCGGCTGCGGTACACCCGCGCTCTCGGCAGCCGTAGGGGCCCAGGTCAGGTATGCGCCTCCGACGACCGCGCCCAGGAGCGTGCCCACGCCGCCGAATACGCAGGCGGCGATCAGCGAGATCGCCAGGGCCAGCGAGAACGGGTCCGGGCTGACGAACCCGACGACCAGAGCCAGTGTCACACCCGCCAATGCGGCGAACGCGGCGCTGACAGCGAATGCGAGCGCGGACTGGGCCTCGGGGGCGATGCCGACGGAACGGGCCGCCATCGGGTGGGACTTGGCGGCGACCAGCCGCATCCGCAGGGCGCCCGGCCGGGCCAGCGCGGCCACCGCGAGAGCGATCCCTGCCACGGCCACAGCGATGTACTGCGCCTGCGTGCCGGCGCTGGAGAGCGTGCCGAGGCCCAGGGCGCTGTCCAGCTTCTCCATCGCGATGCCCTGGTCACCGCCGGTCACCTCGGTCCACTGGCCCATCACCTCCAGCGACACCATGGTGAACGCGAGCGTCAGCAGGGCGACGTACAGCATGGAGAACCTTGCGCCGGCAGCCCCCAGGAACGCTCCGAAGGCCGCGCCGCAGCCGATCGCGCCGAGCAGCACGAGCTCCATCGGCCATCCATGCGTACTGCCGTACGCCGCGAAGTAGGCGCCCATGGCGAAGAACGCTGGATGGGCGATCGACCAGATACCGGCCCAGCCGGCAAGGAGGTTCACCGAGAGGACGAGGACGGTGTATACGGCCGCGAGCCCCACGGAGTACGCCTGGTACGGCGGGATCACCCCCGTGTGCAGCACGAGGATGAGCGCGGCCGCTGCGAGCGGTCCGAGTACCGCTTTGGCTAGGTTGGAACGACTGGCTACAGACATGGACCGCTCCCTCAGACCCGCTGGAACGTGCGCACACCGAACAGCCCCTGGGGGCGTATCAGCAGCACGAGGATGGTGAACGTGAACACGAACGTGTCCCGGTAGCCGGCGGAGACGTAGCTCGCGGCCAGGTTGTCGAGAACGCCGACCGTCAGCCCGCCGATGACAGCGCCGTACATGCTGGTCAGACCGCCGAGGAAGATCCCGGCGAAGGCGCGGAACAACGGTGCGCTGAGCACGGTCGGCACGAGGCCGGCCCGGGGCGCGTAGAGGATGGCGGCGAGCACGGCCAGGGAGAGCCCGAGCGCCCAGGCTATCCGGGCGATGCGCTGCGAGCCGAGGCCGAGGATCTGCGCGGTGTCGGCGGACTCGGCGACGGCACGCATGGCGGAGCCGATGGTCGTACGTCCGAAGAGGTACGCCACCATCGCCATCGCGACGGCCGCGACGGCGATGGTCAGCAGGCTCTGCGTCGGGATCGCCGAGCTCCCGAGCGAGACGGAACCCTCCACCAGGCTCGGGAAGAGCCGCGGCTGGTCGTCCCAGATCGTGCTGATGACGCTCTCCGCGATGAGGGAGACGCCCA
>NZ_JBHWZS010000257.1:0-12168 GCF_042728155.1 Streptomyces sp. NPDC060209 | reverse complement strand
GGGCCACTTCCCGGAGGAGTGGCCCGCACGTCCCGTCCGGTCCGCGTGCCGGACCGGACGTCCTCGCGCTCGCGGGCCGGACGCCCCGGAAACCCCGGACACACCGAAGCCACGAACGCCCTCTTGCGCCAGGGGCGTTCGAGTAGCGTGCTCGTGCCGGGTCGGTGACACGTCGACGCCCCGTGGCTCCGTGGCGCGCGGCCTGCGGACGACCGCCCGGGCTCCGCGCGAGTGGGCCCAGGGCCGGGACGAGCCCGTGAGTCGGTGTTCGTGCCTGCGATGCGAATGCCGGGGGAGTGCTTCCGGAGGGCGGTTCCGTGTGTTCCGAACATGGCCGGACACGTGCCGGACCGCTGGACCGTGCCCCCGGGGTGTTCTTGCCGTGCCCATCGGCGTAACCTGGCAGGCGCCATGCCGTACGAACCACCCACGCACACCGTCGAGCGCTCACTGCGCGCTACATCCGGTGCCAGGACCGTCGCCGGTGTCGATGAGGTCGGACGCGGAGCGTGGGCCGGCCCCGTCACCGTGTGCGCGGCCGTCACCGGTCTCCGTAGACCCCCTGAGGGCCTCACCGACTCCAAGCTGATCAGTCCCAAGCGCCGGGCGGAACTCGCCCCGATGCTCGAGAAGTGGGTCACGGCCTACGGGCTGGGGCATGCGTCACCACTGGAGATCGACGACCTCGGCATGACCGCGGCGCTCCGTCTCGCGGCCGTCAGGGCGCTGGACTCCTTGCCCGTCCGGCCGGATGCAGTGATCCTCGACGGCAAGCACGACTACCTCGGACCGCCCTGGAACGTCCGTACCGTGATCAAGGGCGACCAGTCCTGCATCGCCGTCGCTGCGGCTTCGGTGATCGCCAAGGTCCGCCGGGACACGATGATGGCCGAACTGGGTGCGGACACGGGGCAGTACGCAGACTTCGCCTTCGGCGCGAACGCCGGTTATCCGTCACCGGTACACCGGGCCGCACTGGAGGAGCGGGGGCCTACGCCTCACCATCGCCTCAGCTGGGCCTACCTCGACGCGCTGCCCAAGTGGCAGCACCTGAAGAAGGTCCGATTCTCCGCCGAGGCGGCGGCACTGGAAAGCGGGGGCCAGCTCGGCTTCGACTTCTGATCGCGCAGGCGCACCCATTCGCCGACGCCCTCGCGTCGGCTGTGACAGACAACCATTCATGCCTCTCATCCCCGAGGAGCCTCAGATTCCCGAGAGCGCCCAGGGTCCCCGCGTTACTCCGGCCGCCGGCCGCACCGCGCCGACCCCCCGTCCCGTACCCGGCCCGCGTTCCGCGGCCACACCGCGTCCCGGAAACCCGGGCCGCGGCCCCGTGCGGCCCGCGCCCCCGGCGCAGCGCCCGCACCCCACATCCGTCTCTCCTGCTGCACCGGCTCCCGCTGCATCGGCTTCTGCTGCACCGGCTCCCGCTGTACCGGCTCCCGCTGGGCAGAAGCTGACGGAAGAGCCTTCCGCGGCACAGTTCCAGCTGATTCCGGCTCCGGCGGGCGGTGCGATCGACGCTGCCGACGAGGCCGTCGACCTGCTGCTCGATTCCGGACGGGCGCCTGGAGACATCCTCGTGCTCACCACCGGTGAGCAGCACCCCTGGGCCTCTCACGAGCTCTCCTTCGGGGAGGCGACGTACTGGGCCCAGCACGACGCGGGTGACGACGTCTTCTTCGCCCACGTGGCGAACGCCGACCGCTGCGCCTCCCGTTCCGTTGTCGTTGTCGCGGTCAACGGCGACCTCGACGAAACGGCTGCCCGTGCGCTCTCCGGCGTGCGGGAGCGCGCCGGAGCGCTGCTGATCCTGTGCGGGGACCCGCAGAAGATCAACTCCGCACTGGGTGCGGGAGTCTGAGCCGTAAGTCCGTGGGTCCCGGCCGTCCGTGAGGACGTCCGGGGCCCACGCCCCGTTCTATCGGGCGGCGGTCCGTCGCAGTGCCTCGGCCGCCCCGCCCCCGGTGCGCAGCGGAACGGGATCATGGTCGGTGGAGGTGTCCGCCAGGGCCGACGGCCTGGACAGCAGCGTCGGGCTGCGGCCGCCCCGGCCCTCACCGAGGACCTGCCATCCTCCACGCGTCAGGGTGATGTAGGCCCCGCAGCGAAGGCCGTGCAACGTGCAGGCGTCCCTCAGCCCCCACATCCACGCACCGTCCTCCTCCGTCCAACGCTCGTCGCCTTCGCGGCAGTAGAGCAGGACCGCCGTACGCACCGGGGTACGGCGGCGCAGATCGTGCGGGATCACCCGGCGCAGATGTGCCAGCAGGGCGTTGCGGAACTCCCAGCCGTCCACCGCCACGGTGGACCGCCGAGGGAACGAAGCGCTGGCCGTGAGCCGTTCCTCGTGATCGAGGACGGCGACGACCGCGGTGGCCGGAGTCGGCCTGTGCCGCGCGTGGAGGCCGCTGACGACCTCGCGCGGACTGCGGAGCAGAGGTATGCCTGCCGCGGCCCACTCGGCCGGTTCGAGCATCCTGGCAACGTGGTTGACGGAGCCCGCGGATGCCGACAGTGAAGTGGCTGCGGACGGAGCGAATCCGAAGGTCACGGTCCTCCCTTCGCTACGCGCCCACGGTGCGGGCAGGGTCGAGTGAGGGCGCGCCGCGGCACAGCCCTTTCGGGCCCGCGAAAAGACCGTGCGGGGAGCGACTCCAATTCTTCCTGTCGTATCGGCAGGCGGCAACGAGCAATTGGCGCGGCTGACTGGTATCTGACGGAATGACACGGATATCCCTGCCCGTTTCGGCGACGAACGAAGCCCTTCGTCAGGCCTGGACTGCGAGGACCAGCGGAAACACCCCCTCCGCTCCCGCGCGTCGGAGCAGTCGTGCCGCGACGGCCAGCGTCCACCCGGTGTCGGAGAGATCGTCCACGAGCAGGACGGGCCCTCCCGCGGCAGCGAGTGCCTCCGCCAGCGCGGGCTCCACGACGAGGGTCTCGTGCAGCGTCTTCACCCGCTGCGCGCTGTTGGTCTGCGAGATCCGCAGGTCCTCGCTGCCCGGAGCGTAGGTGACCGCACCGAGCAGGGGCATCTGTCCGACCTCGGCGATATGGCTGCCGAGGGAGTGGACCAACTGCGGCCTCCGGCGTGAGGCGACCGTGACGACACCGACCGGCCGGGGAGCCGCACCCGGAGCCCCGGATGCCCAGCCGCCGGGCCCCTTCGCCCAGTCGGTGATGACCGTGACCACCGCGCTCGACACGTCGTCGGGGACGCGCGTGTCCTGCGCCTGCGCCGCGAGCAGCGGACGGAGCCTGTTGCCCCAGCCGATGTCCGAGAGCCTGCCGAGGGCCCGGCCGGGAAGGGCCAGCTCGCCCGCCGGGATGCGGCCCTTGAGGTCGACGCCCACCGCGGAGAGCCCGGTGGGCCACATCTTGCGCGGGTCCACGTCCACACCCGGCCTGCCGAGCTCACCACGAGCCCCGTCGAGGGCGGCCGTGGAGACCTTGTCGTCGAAGCGTGCGCCCGCGCAGTTGTCGCAGCGTCCGCACGCGGTGGCCTCCTCGTCGTCCAGCTGGCGCCGGAGGAACTCCATGCGGCATCCCGTTCCGGACGCGTAGTCACGCATGGACTGCTGCTCGGCGGCACGCTGCCGGGCGACCCAGGCGTAGCGCTCGGAGTCGTAGACCCATGGTTCGCCGGTGGAGATCCAGCCGCCCTTGACCCGCTTCACCGCACCGTCGACGTCCAGAACCTTGAGCATCGTCTCGAGGCGGGTGCGCCGCAGGTCGACCAGAGGCTCCATGGCGGGCAGCGACAGGGGGCGGCCGGCCTGGGCGAGGACATCAAGAGTCCGGCGGACCTGCTCCTCCGGAGGGAAGGCGACCGAGGCGAAGTACTGCCAGATGGCTTCGTCCTCCTTGCCCGGGAGCAGCAGGACCTCGGCGTGCTCGACCCCACGTCCCGCACGTCCGACCTGCTGGTAGTAGGCGATGGGCGAGGAAGGAGAGCCCACGTGCACGACGAAGCCGAGGTCGGGCTTGTCGAACCCCATGCCGAGCGCGGAC
The DNA here is from genome assembly GCF_042728155.1 of Streptomyces sp. NPDC060209. Taxonomy (NCBI): domain Bacteria; kingdom Bacillati; phylum Actinomycetota; class Actinomycetes; order Kitasatosporales; family Streptomycetaceae; genus Streptomyces; species Streptomyces sp. NPDC060209. The sequence continues at coordinate 8,154 of NZ_JBHWZS010000257.1, read as the reverse complement.
GTGGCCACCAGGGCCTTGACCCGGTTGGCCAGGAGATCGTCCTCGGCCTGCTGCCGGTCGGCGTTCTCCGTCCGGCCGGTGTACGACGCGACCGGGTGCCCGCACTGGCGGAGGTAGGCGGTGATCTCCTCGGCGGCCGCGACCGTGAGCGTGTAGATGATGCCCGAGCCCGGCAGCTCCCCGAGATGGTCGCCCAGCCAGGCCAGACGGTGTGCGGCATTGGGCAGTTGCAACACCCCGAGGCTGAGGCTCTCCCGGTCCAGCGGTCCTCGCAGCACCAGCGCGTCCGTGTTGGCCCCCGTGCCGAGCTGCTCCGCGACGTCCGCGGTAACACGGGCATTGGCGGTGGCCGTCGTGGCGAGCACGGGAACGCCCGCAGGAAGGTCGGCGAGCATGGTCCGCAGCCGTCGGTAATCCGGACGGAAATCATGGCCCCAGTCGGAGATGCAGTGCGCCTCGTCGACCACCAGCAGACCTGTCGCGGCGGCAAGGCGAGGCAGCACCTGGTCCCGGAAGTCGGGGTTGTTGAGCCGCTCCGGACTGACCAGCAGGACATCCACCTCGCCCGCCGCCACCTCGGCCTGGACGGTGTCCCATTCCTCGGTGTTGGAGGAGTTGATCGTGCGGGCGCTGATACCGGCCCTGGCAGCCGCCGCCACCTGGTTGCGCATCAGGGCGAGCAGGGGTGAGACGATCACCGTCGGCCCGCTGCCCTGAGCGCGCAGCAGCGACGTCGCCACGAAATACACCGCGGACTTGCCCCATCCCGTCCGCTGGACGACCAGGGCTCGGCGCCTGTCGGCGACGAGGGCCTCGATGGCCCTCCACTGGTCCTCGCGCAGCCGGGCGGCGCCGGTGGTGTCCCCGACCAGTCGGGCGAGTACGGAATCGGCCGAGGCCCTGAGCTCTGCGCGGTCTGCGTTGGTCATGCCCCCATGCAACCCGATGCCTACGACAAACCGCGAACGGTGGCCGGCGCCTGTGGACAAAGTTATCCACAGGGGTCGCGGAAATCGGCGCCCCGCGGGACGGTCATGCCATGAACAAGCACGACGAAACCACCGGACCGTCCGACGCCCAGCAGATCACCCTGCGCGGTCCCGCCGAACTTGCCGACGCCCTTCCGTACCTGATGGGATTCCATCCGAACGACAGCGTGGTCATGGTGGCCCTGCACGGCGGCCGGGGCCGCTTCGGCGGCCGGCTCAGGCTGGGCATCCCCCGTGAGCCGGAGGAGTGGGCGCCGGTCGCCGACCAGCTGGCGCAATCCCTGATCGCCGGAAGCGAGAGGCGCGATTCCCGCCCTGACGCGATCGTCGTCTTCCTCTGCCAGGACCCGGCCGAGGGGGAGAGCGCTCCACAGGTCATGGAGCGGCTGAGGCCGCTCGCGCAGCGCCTGCGTACGGCCTGCGGGGCGCTCGACGTTCCCGTACTCGAAGCGCTCTGCATCTCCGACGGCCGCTACTGGTCCTACTGCTGCCCCGACGACCGCTGCTGTCCGGCAGAGGGCAATCCGCTGGCGCTCCCGGGCACCACGGTGATGGCGGCCGCAGCCGCGTATGCCGGTGTTCAGGTTCGCGGGTCGCTGAGGGACATGGAGGCGCGGCTCATGCCGTGGGAATCCGCGGCGGCACAGGAGCAGGAGCGGGCTCTGGACTCAGCGGGTGCCGTGCTGGTGTCCCGCATCCTCGACGCCGACGGGCGCGGCGAGGTGGCGGCGGAGACCCTGACGCTCGCGCGTGACCTCATGGAACGCCTCGGGAACGCGCCTGCCGCAGGCTCCGCCGACGCGGACAGCGGTGATGACGGTCTGATCGCACCCTACGAGGCGGCGGCTGTGATTCTCGGTCTCCAGGACCGCGAGACCAGGGACCGGGCCGCCGAGTGGATGGAAGGCCGCGAGGCCGGAGCGGCTCTGCGGCTTTGGCGTGCTCTCGCCCGCCGGTGCGTCGGCCCGTACGTGGAGCACGCCGCGGCCCCGCTCACGCTGGCCGCCTGGGTCTCGTGGTCCACCGGCGACGAGGCCGGCGCCAGGGTGGCTCTGGGGCTCGCCCTGAGGGCAGACCCTGATTACACCTTCGCTCAACTGCTGCACCAGGCGTGCAATCAAGGCCTGGACCCGGAAACGCTGCGTCGCTGTCTCCGCGGGGAGCGCGTCCTGCGCGACGGACAGGGAAGCGACAACGCCTCTCGGCGGCACAGCGGAAGGAGTGCGGAGCGCAGGACCGGGTCGCGGCCCGCGCGCACTCCGGCAGGGAAGCGGAAAGGCGGGGCGGCGAACCGGCCGTCACCGGGCGCTGCCTCCCGTCCTGGCTCGACCGTGAGCCGGGGCCGGGCCCGTGACACCCGGCGGCTGGGCCGGCGCGGAGCCAGGAGCCGCGATTGACGGACTGCGTTCCCAGGGACGGACGAAGTCCCTCGCCGGGCAGACCGCGGCCGGAGGGAGTGAGCCGGGGAAGGGCGCGGAACCGGTGTCGCGAAGGGAGTGTTTATCGTCAGGAAGACGACTATGATTTCGGCATGCCGCCCTACGACCCGTCGACCTTCCCGCCCTTCGCTGTCACCGTCGACCTGGTCGTCCTCACGGTGCGACGACACGCGCTCTGTGCGTTGGTGGTGCGCCGTGGTGAATCGCCCTTCCAGGGGCGGTGGGCGCTACCGGGCGGATTCGTCCGAGCCGATGAGGATCTCGGTGCGGCGGCAGCGCGTGAACTCGTCGAGGAGACCGGGCTCTGCGCACACGACCCGGCCGCCCCCGCCGTCGGGAACGGCGCCCATCTCGAACAACTGGCCACTTACGGTGACCCGGCGCGTGACCCTCGCATGAGGGTCGTCAGTGTCGCCCACCTCGCGCTGGCACCTGACCTCCCCGCCCCGCGGGCCGGCGGTGACGCGAACAGTGCCCGCTGGGCCTCGGTCGAGGACCTGCTCGGGCCGGGTGGTGGCTTCGGTCGAGAGGGCGAGCAGTCCGCGCCCCTGGCCTTCGACCACGCGAGGATCCTCGACGACGGGGTGGAACGCGCCCGGTCGAAGATCGAATACTCCTCGCTGGCCACGGCGTTCTGTCCGCCCGAGTTCACCGTCGGCGAGCTGCGGAGGGTGTACGAGGCGGTGTGGGGCGTAGTTCTGGACCCCCGCAATTTCCATCGCAAGGTCACGGGCACGCCCGGCTTCCTGGTCCCGTCCGGAGGGACGACCACGCGGCAGGGCGGCCGCCCCGCGCAACTGTTCCGGGCCGGTGCGGCGACCGTGCTCAACCCTCCGATGCTGAGGCCGGAAGTCTGACCGGGTCCGGCTCCGCAGGCTCACAACACGCGAACCTGCGGAACGCCCGCAGAAGCACCGGTGCACCAAAAGTCTGAAATGTCGCGTTATCTTGCTGGGGTACTCCACCCTGCCGCCGGGCGGTCTCACCCTCCGCGAGAGAAGCGATGCTCCAGGCCATCGGACTCACCAGTACCCCCCGCCGCGACGGTCCGCCCGTCGTGGACGATCTGACCTTCGAAGCGCAGCCCGGAAGCGTCACCGCTCTGCTCGGTGCTCCTGGCTCCGGCAAGTCCACAGCCCTCCGTCTGATGCTCGAACTCGAAGCGGGGAGGGGCGTCACCTACTTCAATGGCCGCCCGCTGCACCGCATCGGTCATCCCGCCCGCGAGGTCGGGGTGCTGCTCGGAGACGTACCGGGGCATCCGGCGCGCACGGCGCGCGGTCAGCTCCGCATGCTCTGTGCCGCAGCAGGTGTTCCCGCGTCGCGAGCCGACGAACTGCTCGAGGTCGTCGGTCTCTCGGGGCTGGGGGACCAGCGCATCGGAACCCTCTCGGCAGGTATGGACCGGCGGCTCGGCCTTGCCTCGGCGATGCTCGGCGATCCCCATACGCTCGTTCTCGACGAACCGACCGAGGGACTCTCGCCGCGTGAGCGGAGCTGGCTCCACGGCCTGCTCCGCGCGCACGCGGCCGAGGGTGGCACGGTCCTGCATACGACCGGCGACCCCAAGGAGGCGGCCCGGGCGGCCGACCGCGTGGTCACCATCGACGAGGGGCGTCTCGTCGCTGACCAGGACGTCGCCGACTTCTCCCGTACCCGCCTGCGGCCCCGGGTCGCCGTGCGGACGCCGCACGCGGCCCGGCTGGCCGCCGTGGTGAGCCGTGAGGCCCGGGCTGCCCGGCGCTCCGTCGAAGTGGTGGCCGAGGACGGCAGCAGGCTGTCGGTTTACGGCAGCAGTTGCGCGGAGGTCGGGGACGCGGCGTACCGGCACGGTGTCCCCGTTCACCAACTCGCCGACGAGACCGGGGACGCGGGCCCGGTGGCCGTTCCTGTCCGAGATCCGGGCGGCGGTCCGATGAGGGCTGTCCTGCCGGGGCCCGCCTCGGCCGTGGCGATCTCGGAGTTGCCCCCTCCGATCCCCGTGCGCCCGGCCCGTGGTCCGCTCCGGCCCCTGCGGTACGAACTGCGCCGGCTCTTCGGCGTCAGGACAACCGTCCTGATCATGGCGGCCGTTCTGGCCGTCTCCGCGGGTCTGTCCGTGCTGCTGGCCCGCTCCGGGAGGACTTCTCTGCCGGATCTGCTGGTCGCCTGGCCGGACCTGCTGCCACTTCCACCTGTCGCTTTCGCCGCCGGGCTGCTGGGTGCCCTCTCCTTCGGCGACGAGTTCCGCTACCCGGCGCTCGCCGCCGGGCGGGGGACGGTGCCGCGCCGTCTCGGTCTCCTGGTGGCCAAGCTGGTGGTCTCGGCGGGCGTTGCGCTGCTGCTCGCCCTCCTCGCCGTACTGGCGAACGCCGAAGCTCTGCGCCTTGTGTACGGCGGGGACTTGGTGGCAGTACCGGCGAACGCCCCGCAGCTTGCCGCAAGTTGGGCCGGACTGTCAGTCGGGTGCGCCTGGGCGGGGCTGCTCGGTGCCGGTGTGTTCCGGCTGACCGGTGCCGGCGTCGCGGCCGTACTGGCGGTTCCGGTTCTTGTCGTACCGCTGATGCAGAAGCTCCTCGCGGGACCGTCCGCCCGTTCGATCGGCGGACTACCGAGCCGGCTGCGCGAACTCGGCTGGCTGCAGTGGCCGTACGAGACGGACCGGTGGGCCATGGCCGCCGTACGGGTCGTCGCCCAGCCCGTGGGGCTGGCGCTTTCCTTGTCGTTGTCTGCATTGATCTGCGCGTATGTGTTCACCGGCCTTCGAGGTAGAGCTCGTTGGTGACCACATCGACCGGGCTCGATGCCGCCTTACGGGCAACTTGCCTGGAAAGATGTGATTTCTACCGATAACGCGTCAATTGAGAGGCGGGTACCGATCACCCTTTCGTGTGCTTTTCAGCAAAGACCTCAAGGGCTGGCTGAGCCGCGCCGACAAAGGATGCGTGAGTACCCTTGCGCACACCATGATGACCGCCGCCCGCTCCGCCGACTCCGGCCTCGCCGGCCCGGGCGAACTCGACCGCTACCCGTACACGGAGGCGCCGGCCGGCGAGCGCGCCGCCCTCCGTTCCTGGGGCGGCGCCGAATCCGATCTGGGGCGGGCGAGCCGGCGAGGCACGGCCAGCCGCGGCCGTGGACTTCACGGCCAACTTGTCCAGCAGCTGGGCCAGATGATTGTTTCCGGTGACCTCGGTGCCGACCGTCCGCTGGTTCCGGAGGAGATCGGCCAGCGATTCGAGGTCTCCCGCACCGTTGTGAGGGAGTCCCTGCGGGTTCTCGAAGCCAAGGGCCTGGTCAGCGCCCGGCCCAATGTGGGCACGCGGGTCAGGCCGGTGAGTGACTGGAATCTGCTGGACCCCGACATCATCGAATGGCGTGCCTTCGGCCCGCAGCGTGATGACCAGCGCCGCGAACTGGAGGACCTCCGGTGGACCATCGAGCCCCTTGCCGCCCGGCTGGCCGCCGGTCACGGGCGCGAGGACATTCAGCAGCGCCTCGGCGACATGATCGAGATCATGGGGCACGCGATGGGGCAGGGGGACGCCATCACGTTCTCCCGGGCCGACGCGGAGTTCCATGCCCTGCTGATCCAGGCGGCGGGCAACCGCATGCTCGAACACCTCTCCGGGATCGTGTCGGCGGCCCTGCATGTTTCCGGTGGACCCGTCACCGGCTGTGACCGGCCGGCCGAGGCGTCCCTCGGACACCATGCGCGGATCGTGGAGGCTCTCGCGGCGGGTGACTCCGCAGGTGCCGAAGCCGCCATGCGGCAGCTGCTCGTCGGCCACACCGACGGGGACCGGGTGGTTCCCGCGCCTCGCGAGCACTGAGCGCCGTAAGACCGGGGTATACGGAGCGTGTGCCGCCGGACCCGAGCGGTTCGGCGGCATGATTACACGTAGATGTGACCTCTGGTTCTGTTTGTCGCGAATGAGGTGTGACTGGGGCCACGCGAATTGGGCGTAACACTCCTCGAAACAGTGCGATGACTTAAGAGGTGACCGCCGCGGAAGGAATACAGCAGCCACGTAGTGCGCTGTGCAGTTCTGAGGCCAAGCCCGCGCCGTCGGCAACATCCCCAGCCGACGGTCGTCGGTTCCAGCCCTCTCCAGGGCCGGGCCGGAAGCCGTTTCCATCGTTCCGAGAGGTTGTTCGTGTCGGCCAGCACATCCCGTACGCTCCCGCCGGAGATCGCCGAGTCCGAGTCTGTGATGGCGCTCATCGAGCGGGGAAAGGCTGATGGGCAGATCGCCGGCGATGACGTGCGTCGGGCCTTCGAGGCTGACCAGATTCCGCCAACCCAGTGGAAGAATGTTCTGCGCAGCCTCAACCAGATCCTCGAGGAAGAGGGTGTGACGCTGATGGTCAGTGCCGCGGAGTCGCCTAAGCGCGCCCGCAAGAGCGTCGCAGCGAAGAGCCCGGTCAAGCGCACCGCCACCAAGACTGTCGCGGCCAAGACAACCGTGACGCGGACCGTCGCGGCATCTGCCGCCCCTGCGGCCCAGAGCGCGGACGTGGCGGCCGACGACGCTGCCGTTGCCGCTCCTGCGAAGAAGACGGCAGCCAAGAAGACGGTTGCCAAGAAGACCGCCGCGAAGAAGACAGCGGTCAAGAAGACCGCCGCGAAGAAGTCCGGCAAGCAGGACGACGAGCTGCTCGACGGCGACGAGGCGGTCGAGGAAGTAAAGGCCGGCAAGGGTGAGGAAGAGGAGGGCGAGGGCGAGAACAAGGGCTTCGTCCTCTCCGACGACGACGAGGACGACGCACCTGCGCAGCAGGTCGCCGTCGCCGGCGCCACGGCCGACCCGGTCAAGGACTACCTGAAGCAGATCGGCAAGGTCCCCCTCCTCAATGCCGAGCAGGAGGTCGAGCTCGCCAAGCGCATCGAGGCCGGCCTCTTCGCCGAGGACAAGCTCGCGAACTCCGACAAGCTCGCGCCGAAGCTCAAGCGCGAGCTGGAGATCATCGCCGAGGACGGCCGCCGTGCCAAGAACCACCTGCTGGAGGCCAACCTCCGTCTCGTGGTCTCGCTGGCCAAGCGCTACACCGGCCGCGGCATGCTCTTCCTGGACCTCATCCAGGAGGGCAACCTCGGTCTGATCCGTGCGGTCGAGAAGTTCGACTACACCAAGGGCTACAAGTTCTCCACGTACGCCACGTGGTGGATCCGCCAGGCGATCACCCGCGCCATGGCCGACCAGGCCCGCACCATCCGTATCCCGGTGCACATGGTCGAGGTCATCAACAAGCTCGCGCGCGTGCAGCGCCAGATGCTCCAGGACCTGGGCCGTGAGCCCACCCCGGAGGAGCTGGCCAAGGAACTCGACATGACCCCCGAGAAGGTCATCGAGGTCCAGAAGTACGGCCGTGAGCCGATTTCTCTCCACACCCCGCTGGGTGAGGACGGTGACAGTGAGTTCGGAGACCTGATCGAGGACTCCGAGGCCGTCGTGCCCGCGGACGCGGTGAGCTTCACGCTGCTCCAGGAGCAGCTGCACTCCGTGCTCGACACGCTCTCCGAGCGTGAGGCGGGTGTGGTCTCGATGCGTTTCGGTCTCACCGACGGCCAGCCGAAGACCCTGGACGAGATCGGCAAGGTCTACGGGGTGACGCGTGAGCGCATCCGTCAGATCGAATCCAAGACGATGTCGAAGCTGCGCCACCCGTCGCGTTCGCAGGTGCTGCGCGACTACCTCGACTAGATCGCCTGCACGGACATGGGCCGGGCCCGGAACCTGAAGAGG
>NZ_JBHWZS010000256.1:0-12295 GCF_042728155.1 Streptomyces sp. NPDC060209 | reverse complement strand
GCGACTTTGTTTTATCCGCCACCGCGATACGGGCGCCGACCCCCGCCACTAATCGGGTGGGGGGCGCCGTTTCAACACCCGGCGCCCCCGTCCCTGTTTCTTCCTACTCCTTTCCGGGAGCCTCGTAATAGGTTCTCCACTCTTCCGCGCAACGCCTTTGAATGGCGTCGATAGCGGTTCCTGCCCCGGCGTACAGAATGACGCCGTGCGGGTCGGGCTCAGTCCGCAGAGAAACCATGTTGAACAGGTTATCGGCGTGCTTCGCTGTATCGGCAATGAGTGCGTTTGCGCGCCTATTGCCGACGGGCGGGATAGGCCAACGCATGTGCCACCCGCTACCGACGAGGACGGGGGCGATATCCGCGTACTCGTCGGCCGAGTAGGCGCAGATTCGGCCGTGAACCAAATCGACCGACAGGAAAGCGGCCTTCCCCTGTTTCAGGTCGGCGCCTTCCTCGGCGAGATAGTCGCGGTCAATCTCTTTCACCTGGGACGGATTAGGCACTCGGAGCCTCCTCGGTTTCCTTGCCCGCCTCGTCGCTCTTTCGCGGCGGCGGCGCGGTGTTGTTCTTGTCCTGCCACGCCTGCCATTCCGCAAGCCACGTCTTGAGCTCCTCCTCGCTATAAAAGGAGGTCTGCCCGTCGGTGATGCCTTCCGGGGCCTTGATACCGCGCTTTTCGCCGCGCTTGAAATACGTCCGGATGGTGCTCGGCTTGTGGGGGATGATGCCGCGCTCAAACGCCTGGGCGAGGCTGTACGTCTCGACGACGTCCTCGGCCTGGTCCTGGGCCTCGGCCGGGACGAGCTCGGCGCCGGCACCTGTCGTGCCGCCTGTCGTGCCCCCTGTCGTGAGTGCCGGTGTCGTCTGGTGTGAGCTGGGCGAACCCCCCGTGATCCCCCTCGCGGCCGTGGCGCCGACAGGGGGGAGCGCCGCCGGGCCGTACTTGCCGCCGGGGAGGAACGCGGCCGTCGCGGCGGTCTCGTTGACCTCGTCGAGGACGTCGGGGGTAATCCACGGCGCCATGGCGCCGGCATCGAACCAGGCCGGGGCCTGCTGGCACATCGAAAGGAACTGTCCGACTTCCGGTGTGATGTAGCTCGGCTGAATCTCCCGGACGTACAGGTAATCGGTGTCGGGGTCTTTCCTCTGGTCCGAGTAGGCGCCACGCCCCTTAACGTCGGTGTCGTATCCGAGAACGGGTGTGCTCTGCCCGAATGCCACGCCCCACGAAACGCGGTCCTGGTGTCCGACTGCAATCTTCGTGCCGATCTGGGCGCGCTCCATCGTGCCGCCGAAAAACGCGTTTGCGAACTGCTGCGTACCGACGACGACGCGGTGATTTGAGGAGCGTCCTTGCAGGAGGATGATCGAGAGCCAGTCAAGGAAAGGAGGGGTTCCCTTTCCCTTGAGGCCGTAGCGCCACCATGTATATGCGAGCTTGATCAATGTCGGCAACTCGTCGATAACGAGCGTGCGGGGTACGAGCTGGGCGCGTAGGGCCGGATCGGCACCCTTTTGCATTGCCGCTTCGGCCGCCATCATCGACGTGAGGAATTCGGCGAATGCAGCGATACATTCACGCACGGTCTTGTGAATGCGAACGCCTGAATACCCTTCGGCCTCGGCGAGGCTGTTCCGCTTCGTGTCGAGAATGTCGATCAGTTCGCCATTCATGCGGCCGTGCACGACGGGAATGTAAAGCACCGTCGACTTACCGGAACCGGTGGCACCGGCCACACCCCAATGCGGCGTAGCGGACTGCGTTTGAATGACGGCGTCGACAATCGAATCCCTCTCGATTGCGAGGCCGACGAACACGCGGCGCGGGTCTCCTGTCGACTTCCACGGGACGTAGTCGGGGAGGACGGGTTTCGGCGTGGGCTTCGGTGCGGGTGTCCACTGGACGTAATGCTCTTTACCGGTGCGCTCCCATTGGGGCACCCATTCGCCGGGAACCCGCTCCTCGATGATGCGCTCGATTGCTCCTACGGCCTCGGGGCCGCCGATCCAACTCGCCGGAATGCGCAGCACAATTCGAGCACCGTCCGCGCGGACGTCATCGGGGACAGAGAGCCAGCGCGACCGCGGCTCTGTGTCCTCCATTCGGAGGATCTGACGCACCGCCACCCAGACACCGGGCCCGTAGATTTGTCCATCTGTCCACACGGGACGGATGCGCCACCACCCCAGTGCGGCCGGGCTGGTGAGGGCTGCGACAAAGGCGGCCAACGCGATTGCGTAAAGCGCGAGTTCGGTCTCGGCGGGGAATCGCCACCACCCCCAGGCGAGCGGGATCGGAGCGAGACGGGCCGCCGAGCGGGCGGCGTACGGCCACCGGGACCAGGCGCGCAGAACGCGCCAGATGCCCGCGAGGGCGCCGCCGAGGAGGCGCACCGGGGCGGTGGCGACTCGGGCGGCACGGCGGGCCTTGGACGGCTTGTCGAGCGAGACGGCGGCCGGGGCGCCGGGACGCGCGCCGAGCTGCTCGACGGGCGTCTCGGTGGCCTTGTCGTCGGGCAGGGGGGCGCCTGCCTTCCACCACGTCGCCTCGCTGCGGGTCTCCCCGGTGAGCTCGCGGCCGGTGACGTACCGGCCGATGCCGGCGGCGGCGTTGCCGAAGAACTGTTCAACGCTCCGGTTGAACTTCTCGCGGTCTGCCGGGGTGCCTTGGTTGGCGAGCACCGCAACGACGATCATCCCGGCCAACAGGCCACCCCCGCCGAGGCCGAGCGCGCCGCCGGGTAGTCCGTCGACGAGGTCCCTCGGGTTCGGTAGAGCTCCCACGTCTCCCCCTTTCTGTCCCGCACGCCCGGCGGGGCGTGCCCTGTGATCCTCGCGCACGGCCGCGCCGGGGCGCCGTCGGGTTTCACCGGGCACAACGCGCGCCCGGCCCCTGGGGAGCCGGGCGCGGGGAAGGGGGGTTCGTCAGGACGTCGGCAGGGCGTCGAGGGCGAGCTCCCACGGGTAGGCGTGCACGTCCCCGTGCCGGGGCTTGTGCGGGACGAACCCGGGAGCGTCGCCGTCCCCCAGGAGGAGCGTCACCCCGGCCGCGCGCAGCTCGGCGACGCTGCGGGCCACGGCGGGGTGGCGGCCCTGGGCGTCGTTCCAGTGCGGCAGGGCAGTGATCGGCAGGCCGAGGCCGATCCCCTCCGTGATCAGGCCGAGGGCGAGCGTGTCCGAGATCCCGGCGGCCCACTTGTTCAGACTGTTACTCGTCAGGGGGGCGACGAGGAGTGCGTCCGGGTCGGGGAACGCATCGGCCTGTGAGGGGAGCTTGTACTCGTGGCGGACCACTCGGCCGGTGAGCTCGCGCAGCTCGTCGAGGTTGCCCTCGGGGTCCTCGGCGGCCCATCGGTGGGCGCTGGGGGTGAGGACGAGGCAGACGTCCCACCCGCGGGCCTGGGCGCCGCGGATAGGGACGGTGAGGTGCCGGGCGGGCGGCGCGGCACATGAGATCAGGTACAGGGTGCGTTGTGTCACCCGGGCAGTCCACAGCGCGAGGCGAGCGCCTGCAAGCGGCCGTCGGCGGAACCGGCCCCCAGGAGGCGCAAGTCCTCGACGAGTTGGCGGGTGCGTGGCCGGCACCGGACCTCTTCCTCGGCCTCACGCTCGGCGTCGAGGAGGGTCTCGACGGCCTTAGCGCGTTGCCCGGCCTGTGTGAGTCCGCGGGCTAGGTCGGTGAGGAGGTGGGCGCGGCGTTCCTTGGGCAGGGTGGCGCGGGCGGGGTTCGGGATGTCGGCGGCGACGGCGACGGCGTCCGCGCCCTCGGAGAGCTGGACGTGTGCGGCCACGCGGTACAACCGGGCGTTGGTCGGGCCGAACGCCGTCCAGACGGCGTTTCCGTCGGCGCCGAGCTCCTCGGCGTGCCCGTCGGCCTGGTCCAGGAGGCCGGGTACGTTGCTGGCCGCGGTCGAGGCGCGGCGGTCGTCCGAAGCGCCGATGGTGGCCTCGGCCATGGCGGCTTTGAGGTAGAGCATCCCGAGGACGGACAGGCCGTCGGCGCCCCGAGTGCGAAGGTCGGGTTCGAGGCGGGCGGCGGCGGCGAGCGCGAACGCGGCGGCGGCCTGCGCCTGCCCCTGGGCCGTCATGGCGTCGGTGAGGTGCCGGGCGGCCGAGGCCATGATGACCGGGTCTTGCGACCGCTCGGCCGCCGCCACGGCCCGGTGGCCGCTGATGAGGGCTAAGTCGTGGTCCCCGTACTTGATGCCGGCGGCCTCGGTCAGTTCGAGCGTGAGGGACAGGAGACGGAAGGCGCCGAGGCGGTCGTCGCCCTGGTGGCGTGCGGCGGCCCGGTTGGTGTCGACGAGGAGTTCGGGGACCAGGCGGCCGAGGCTGGCGAAGTGGCCGGACTGGAACGCGGTACGGGCGTGGACGAGGCGGCCGTGAAGGGTGCCGAGCGGAAGCGGGTCGGCGGGGTCGGCGTCGGCGGTCCCGGTCAGCACGTCGTGCCGTTGCAGCGCGGCCCGGATGGCGTCGAGCTCGACGCCGTCAATGCACTGACGGCCGGGGCCGTCGGTGAGGAGTGCGTCCAAGGTGATGCCCAGGACGGCGGCGGCGCGTTCGAGGACGGAGAGGCGGGGGTCGGTCTGCCGCTTGCCGCCTTCGAGATCCTGCACCCATCGGCGGGACTGGCCCATGAGGGCGCCGAAGTCGGTTTGCGTGATCCGACGGCGCTCTCGCCAGTAGGCGACGCGGCGGCCGATTCCCTGTGTCTCCATGGCGCTTCTCCGGGCCGGGGAACAAGGCACGCACCGTGCGTGCCTACTTCCTGTTGTACGCCCCTTACGGTCCGGATATGGCCACTCCTGAGAACAACCCCCGTAGGTGGGCCGACTTCCTCAACCCCGATGAGGAGACGCTCGACCGGCTGCGACATGCCGACCGTGGCGCTACGTCCCTCGTCGCCGTCGGTACGCCGTGGGACACCGTCGGCGGCCGGTGGGAAGCCCTCGCCATCGCCTCCCTTGAGCGCGGCCTCGCGGCGCTCGACGTCCTCGACCTTCCCCTCGACGCCGGTCACCCGGTGTTCGCCGACCACGCGCGGAGCGAGCTCATCGTCTTGGTGCCCGAGGGAACGGCGGCCCGCGCGGTCGACGGCGGCCCGCAGGCCGTGCGGGCGCTCACCGCCGGGACGTGGCTCGTCGTCCCGCACGGCCCGACGGGCGGGTATGTGGCTGCATGGTTGAGCCGTTCAACTCGCGGCGGTGCGCGGTACGTTGACCCTGTCCGGCTATGCGAGGCGGTCCTCGCCGCCGAGGCGCTGCGCGGGGATCACGCCCGCGCCTGTTGACCCCGTGTGCGGCTCCTCCCCCCGTGGGAGCTGCGCACGGCCCCCGCAGGACCCCGGAGCCTCCGCGCCTTGGCTCCGGGGCCCTGTCGGTTCTGCGGCGCGCTGCGCCGTACGCTGGTCCGCGGCGGCCCCCCGGTGATTCACCCTCCGGGGGGCCGCTTTGTCGTCGCCACCTGCCCGTATGCGCGTCGCTCATTTTCTGTGAGCTGGGGACATACGGGGTTGCCGAACAAGGCACGCACCGTGCGTGCTCACCCCCGGCCCGTCGGCCCTTACGGTCCGGACATGGCGCATTCAACGAACGGAACACCCCGCCCCGACCCTGGTCCGGGCGCCCATCTGCCGGCCACCCGTCGCCCCGTCGAGGACGGCGTCGAGCTCCTGCGCGCGGACCGTACGCCCCCCTTCGCTCACGATCTTGTGCGCTCTCTCGACGAGGCCAGTCAAGCCGTCGGCGCGCTCGACGGGCTCGACCCGTCCAGCGACGTCACGGTGAGCGCGCTCACCGTCCTGGTGTGCACGGGCACGACCCCGGCGGACGCCCTACAGGCCGCCGCCGACGTCGCCCGGAAGTCGCCCGGCCTCGAACCGCACTCCCTGTCCCTTGCTCGGGTGCCGGGCCCAGTGGCGGGCCTGTGGGAGTACCAACTCACCATGACGGTGAGCTCGCGCGACCCGCAGACCGGCGAGTACGTCGCACCCGTTCACCACGGCGAGCGGCTGAGGTGACACCGTGACGAGGGCGACGTACAGGTTCCGCGAACACGGAATCATCCCGGACCCGTTGGGCCTGCCGGATCATCAGGCGGTGTGCGTGTCCGGCGACGACACCGAGTGCGGCGCGGACTCGGGGCTTTTGCAGGACGGGGATGCGCTCGCGCGGTGGATGTTCGAGCACACCCGCGACACCGGACACCTTCGCTTCCGGGCGGCCCAGTGGGGATATGCCTTGGTGGAGCCGCGCGCATGGAAGTGATGACCGGCGGCGAGCGGCTGCTCGACGAGCCGCGAATACCTGACGGGCGGCGGCGCGAACTGTGGGAGCGCGCCGAGCGTATGAGGATCGGGGTCGACCACGCGCGGGCCGTCCGGACGGCCTTGGTCGAGGAACGGGCCCGACGTGCGAGCGGGGGCCCCGCGTAGGGCCCGCTCCCCCACGGACGCACGGAAGCGCCCGACCCTCACCGGGGCCGGGCGCTTCCGTGTGTGCGTCTACTCCTGTTCGCCGAGGCGCGGCGCCCGCCGGTACATGGGGCGCTCTCGGTCGGGGTAGAGGGGCGCCTCGTTCACCATGTGGGGGAACTCGTCAAGGAGGCTGATCGCGCAGGGGCGGCGGTAGTCGTCCTCGGCCCACCGGATCGCGTCCCGGCGAGTCCACTCCCGGCGGAGGAGGAGCTCCTCCTCGGGTAGCCACACGATCCAGTCACCGCGCCCGTTTCGGCGCCGGTTCCAGAGGAGCGCGAGGACCAGGGCGACGGCGGCCTCGACCCCGGCGAGGGGCAACAGGACCAGGCGCGGCGCTCCGGGTTGGGCCCAGGCGAGGAGGAGGGCGATCACGGCGCCGGTTGCCCAGGCGGGCCAATACGCGTACGGCCGGGGCGGGACGGTGCGGCGGTAGACCATGAGGGCCCCGCCGAGCATCCCGGCCGCAAGCCACACGGGCGCGGTGCTGCCGGTGCCGGCGGCGAGCACTGCGCACGCCGCGGCGCCGCCGAGGAGGCCGCCCGCGGTCCTGCGGTCCTGGGCGAGGTCTCGTGTCATGCGGGGTTCCCCCTTGGGTGTCGCCGGTAAGGGTGTCATGCGGGTACGACGGAGCGCCCGGCCCTCGACGGGGCCGGGCGCTCCTGGTGGTGCGGGTGGCGCTACCTGCGCTTGCCGGTCTTCATGAGCTCGCCCGACTCGCACAGGACGTCGGCGATCCAGAAGGCGTCAACCTTCACGGTCCACCGGCCTTCCGTGAGCGGGCCGGGCGGGACCTCGTCGAGGATTACGCCGGTCTTCCCGGCCGCGCGGCCGTCGTCTGCACACGACACGATCTGTACCTCGTCACGGGCCTGGTACATGCGGGGCACTCCTTGGGTGAGGCGGGTTGGCGGGTGAGGGCGGCCGGTCTATCGGGCGACGACCGGCCGGTGAATGTCCCGGTGCTCGACGAGGACGCGCAGCTCGTTGCCGTACCGCACGGCCAGGTGATTGACCATGGCGGCCGAGCGGTGCCGGCCGCCCGCGCACCCGACGGCGACGCGGACCGTTCCGGCCGAGGGACCGGAGCGGAAAGCGGCGACGGCGGCGAGGACGGCGAGGGCGAGCTCGGGGACACCCGCGGTGCCGAACACAGCGCGCGTAACGAGCTCGTGCTCGGCGGTGAGCTCGCGCAGTTCGGGGCTGACGTGGGGATCACGAAAGTGGCGCCGCATGTCGATGACGAGGTCAGCCTCGGGGGCGTCGCCGTGCAGGTAGCCGAAGCTGACGAGCTCGATCTCGGCCGGTTCGGCGTGCTGGGCCTCGGTGGTGGCGGTCATTGTGGGCGTTCCTCCCTGGGATGCGAGCGGCCGGGGCGGAGGGTCCGCCCCGGCCGGGGTGTGGTGCTGCCTGGTCAGAACTTCTTGACGGTGCCGTTTCCGGCCGAGGCGTTGACGTCGAGGTCGGTACGGCCGCGGACGCCGTAGAGCTTCACCGAGCCGTTGCCCGCCTTGACGTCGATCCGGCCGGACGCGGCGGGCGCGACGGTGAAGTTCACCGAGCCGTTGCCCGCGCGGACGCGGCACGCGGAACCCGCGTACTCCTCGACCTTGACCGAGCCGTTGCTCGCCTCGGCGTCGATCCACTCCGTGACGCGGCCGACCTTGACCGAGCCGTTGCCCGCCTCGGCCTTGATGCGGCCGACGCACTCGGCGGTGATGCTGCCGTTCGTGGCCTCGGCCTCGATGGCGGCGACGACACCGGACGCCCGGAGACTGCCGTTCTCGGAGCGTGAGCGGATGCCGGACCCGGCGGGCAGGGTGATGTGAACCTCGACGCCGGTAGAGAAGTTCTGCGCGCCGCCACCGATGACGTTGCCGTTCACCACCGTGACGTTGCCGCTGTAGCGCACGCCGTTGATCACGGTCATGCCCCCGCCGAACGTCATGCCGTTGAACTGCTGCGCGGTGGCCGGCACGTCGGGGACGACGACGACCAGGCGTTCGGCGCTCTGCGAGATGCGGGTGTTGCGCACCGCCTTGGCGGCGGCGCTGTCGGTGGCGTCGTGGGTGAGCACCCGGACGGTGGCGACGGTGGCGGCCGGGTCGACGGTGGCGTACACGGTGCCGGTGGGGCACGTCACGTCGGCGAGCACCGGGCCGGTGTAGTCGTCCTCGGCGGTGAACGTGCGCTCCGGGAAGCCGTCGCGGGTGGCGATCTGGTTCATGTGGGGTGTCCCTTCCTTCGGTGCGGTGTGGTGCGGTGGGTCAACCATGGCACGACTTGCACCACAACTACAAGTACAACTGTGACTTGACTTGAAAGTGTCAGTGGTCGAGGTATTCGAGGGCGCGCAGCAACAACGGGCGGTGCGCGGCGTAGAGGGTTCGACCGGATGCGGTGACCGCTGATTCGAGCTGGTCAAGGGAGCCGAACGGGAACCATCCCGCGTCCGCGGCGTCATCCCCGGCGGTGACGGTGACCCGTTCGGGCAGTCGATAGAGCGCGCTGGTAGATGCGACCCAGGCGTGATCGGTGTTGCGCCAGTCGGCGACGACTTGACGGCCGAGGATGACGGGCCGGTGGTCCGCCAGGTCGATACCGGCTTCCTCGCGCAGTTCGCGCACGAGGGTGGTCGGGGCGGTCTCGCCCAGGTCGACCATGCCGCCCGGGATGGCCTCCGCTCCGATGTCGTCACGGGTGATCAGCAGCACCGACCGTTGGTCACCGGTTCCGGCAATCACGATGGGGTCGGCGGCCTGGTTCTCGCCCCACTGCCCCAAGTTGCGCCCGGTGCGCCCGGTGCGCCCGTGCGGGTGCAGCGGCCACCCGCGCTCGTCGAGCTCGAAGGACACCAGGGCGGCGGCCCGCCGCTGGTCCCAGTCGCGTACCTGTTCCGGCGTGGCGTGCCCCTCGGCCCAGTCCGGTACGTGCTGGGCCAGTGCCAGGGGGCGCAGCTCGGGCGGCGTGATCTCGACCGGCGCGTACTCGGGCCAGATTACCGACCAGTGGCGCCGGTCCTCGGGCACGGTCACGCCGGGGTGGTCGACCGGGGCGTACGGGGTCGCATCCATGTTTCTCCTGTTCGGTCCGAACCCGCCGGGCGGCGGCGCCGCCCGGCGGGGAGCGGGGCGGGCGGGGACGGGTCAGTCACGGACGGCGACGTACGCGGCGAACCCCTCCATCAGGTGGTGGGTTGCCTGGTCCAGGAGGTACGCGCCGCCGAGGGGCCCGCCGAGGGTGTAGAACGCGCCCTTTCCGGTGGCCTCGGCCGCCTTGCGGACCGGCCAACGGCGATCAATGAGGTAGTGCGTCGCGCCGGACAGGGCGAGGGCGGCGGCCATGTTGCGGGGGCGCAGGCCGAGGCCGAGGAGGCGGTTCCCTACGAGGAGGGCGGCGGCCTGCGTGGCGGTGTACGAGGCGACGTGTCCCGCGAGGGCCTTGTGTCCCTCGGCGCCCGGCTTGGCCTTGTGCTGCGCCTGGTGGTCGCTCTGTACCCAGTGGTCGGCGACGTCGGCGGCGACGCGCAGGAGGGCGTACACGGCGGGGAAGGCGGCGGCACGGTTGACGGTCATGTCGAGCGGTTCCTCTCGGTTCGGTGGGGCCGGGGCCTCGGGCGAGGCCCCGGCGGCGGTGCCGGCGGGTCAGCTGTGGGTGCAGCCGTGGGCGCGCGGGTCGGCGAGGTGGGTCTCGAACGCGGCGGCGTCGAACGGCGTCCACTCCCGGGCCGTGATCAGGCGCCCGCAGTCCTCGCAGGACCAGGAGCGCGGCCCGTGGACACGGCCGTACGCCCGGCGGTAGGCGCGCTCGGTGGCGTTGACGAGGACGTTGTCGACGGCCGACAGGGCGATGACGGCGACGAGGACGAGGTACGCGACGCGGGCGAACCCGTCGGCGTTGAGCTGCGGCTCGACGGCCCACGCGGCGGCGACGGCGGCGAGCGCCGGGACGGCCGTGCGGACGAGGCCGAGGGCCAGGAGGCGAAGGCGGGCGGTCCCGAGCGGGATCGTGTGGACCACGTTGTTTCGGGTCTCGGTCTTCACTGTGGTGGTTCCTCTCTGGGGGTCGGGCCGGGCCCCGGTGATTCACCCAGCGGGGCCCGGTACTGCGGTGTGCGGTGTGATCAGTCGCGGGTGCCGGCCTCCCACCGGTCGAAGCCGCGTTCGCGGACGTGGGCCCACTCCTGCCGGGCGCCGATGAGCTGCTCGGCCCACTCCATGGCGGCCTCGATATCCGCGTTCGAGTCGTCCGGCCGGAAGGTCTCGTGACAGTCGCTCAGGTACTCGCCGGACTCCTTGTCGCCCTTGAGCTCCCAGCCGGGAACGTCCACGTCGACCCAGCCGGGTTCGAGCGTGAAGCGCGGGAAGGGGCGGAAGACGGGGGCCGGGGCCGTCGTGACGAGCTCCCGCAGGCTGGTCACGCGTACGGCGGGGCGGCCGGTCCCGGCGGACCGGTGGACCCGCAGGGCGGCGCCCTCGGGGGCCGTCGGCAGGGCGTACACCCGGCCGCCGTCGAGGATGGCGAGGAGGCGGGCGCCGTGACGCTCGCAGCCCTCGACCCCAGCGTTGGAGGAGTCGAGCACGGTCACGGTCGGGACGCCGTCGCAGGGGGTCGGGTCGGTGGGCAGGGCGGCACCGCACCGGCCGGTGATCGGGCCGAGCTGCTCGGCGTCGATGGACCCGCCCGAGCGGCCGAGGAGCTCGACGTCCGCGGCGGCCTTGCCGTTGTGGCGGCGGTAGACCGACTGGACGACCCCGTACGCGGTCTCTCCGTTGCCCGGGTTGGTCCACTCGACGGCCGCGCCGGGCCGCATGTGGTCGCCGTGCTCGGCGGCGATCTCGTCCTCGGTCTTGCGCAGCTCGGCGGCGAGCCGGGCCTCGTAGGCGGTCCGTCGGGCGGCGCGCTCCTCGTCGGCGGCGGCCTCGGCCGCGGTGACGGCGGCCGGGGGGCGGGGGCCGGTCTGCTCGGCGCAGTCCTCGCAGTGCGGGGCCTCGTCGCCCCACGGGCGCAGGCCGTGGCCGACGGCGGGCCAGGGGCGGGCGCCGTGGCGGTCGAGGAGGTCGAGGAGCTCGGCGGCGCCGCGGCTGCGGGTGGCGCGGGTGCTGGGGTGCTCCTCGGACTCCTCGACGAGGTCCACCAGGAGCGCGGCGACGTCGGCGAGGTGGCCGAGGAGCCAGCGCGGGGCGACGGGCCGTCCGCTGGTGACGTGCTGCCAGACCTGCCGGTACGGGGCACTGTCGGCGTCGGCGTGGGTCTCGGCGAGCTCGGCCTCGTACGCCGCGCGGAAGCGCTCGGGGATGGGGAGGAGGACCTCCTCCTCGGCGGCCGGGACCTCCTCGGCGGCCGGGACCTCGACGCCGAGGGCCTCGTACCCGGCCGAGGTGAGGGTCCAGACGGTGACGTCGTACTCGACGCTCTCGGTACCCACGACGCGGGTGTTCGTGCCGATCTTGACGGCCTCGACCAGGCCGAGCGAGTGGAGCCGGTTCTCGGTGTTGCCGTGGATCTTGAGGAAACCGGTCTCGCCGCGCAGCCACGCGACGACCCCACGGGGGTTGTCGAGGATCAGGCGGAGGGCCGTGGTCTGGGCGTCGGTGATCTTCAAGGGTGTGTCTCCTTCGGTGTGGTGCGGCGGGTCAACCATGGCACAACTCGCATCACGACTACAAGTTCAACTGTGAGTTGACTTGAAAGTGTCGTCCGTTGTTCGAGCGCGGCCTCGACCCGGCGCAAGGTCCGGACACGGCGGCGCCCTCGGGGGCCGATTCACCCGGCCCCCACCACCCGCCGCCGTCGCCCATCGTGGAGCGGGGGGCGCGGT